>JAKJCD010000018.1:10080-20975 GCA_022706625.1 Bacillota bacterium
TGGATCTGTGCGATCGAGTCATGGTGTTTTGTATGGGTAAGATAACAGGAATAGTCAATCCGGACGAGGTGACAAAAGAACAGATCGGACTTCTGATGACAGACGGGAAGGAGGGATTGGCTCATGACAGGATTTAAGATAGTCAAGAGAGAAGACCTTCCTAAAAACCGGGAATGGATAATCCGGACGCTGGCCATATTATTTTCTGTTATATGTGCGGGACTTGTGATATGGATATTGGGATTTAATCCTTTTAATGTGTTCTCCAGTATGATAACCGGTGCCCTCGGGACCGAAATACGCCTGCAGCAAACGATTTTAAAAGCGATACCTCTGATTGTGACATCCCTAGGTATTCTGGTGGCGTTTAAGATGAAATTCTGGAATATAGGAGGCGAGGGGCAGATTATAATGGGTGCCCTTGCCGCAGCCTATGTTGCCCTCAATGTGGAGGGGCTTCCCAAGCCTTTGATGCTGCTTCTAATGGCTGCGGCAGCTATGATCGCCGGCGGCATCTGGGCATTTATCCCGGCCTTTTTCAAGGCAAAAATGGGTGTCAACGAGACAATATTCACTTTGATGCTCAATTATATTGCGATAAAGTTTGTAACCTATTTACAGTACGGACCCTGGAAATCACCTGAATCGCAAGGCTTTCCCAAGGTCGCACCTTTTCCGGCCAACGCTGTCCTTCCCAAACTTTTCGGCATTCATATCGGCTGGGTCATAGCTCTGTTACTGATAATTCTGATACACATCTTCATTAATCATACGAAAAAAGGATTTGAAATAACAGTGGTGGGCGAGAGTAAAGAAACGGCAAGGTATGCGGGAATGAATATCTCATCGATCATAATAGTTGCCATGCTGCTTTCCGGAGGGCTTTGCGGATTAACAGGGATGATACAAGCATCAGCGGTGGAAAAGACTTTAGCAGCAAGCTTGTCCGGGGGATACGGATTCACAGCCATTATCACCACATGGCTCGCACAGTTGAATGCGATAGCGGTACTTTTTGTGTGCATTGCCTTTGCTGTCCTGCTGCAAGGCGGTGCTTATATTCAAATCTCCATGCAGATACCGGCCGCCGTGGCGGATATGATGCAGGGCATAATATTATTCTTTGTTCTTGGCAGTGAGTTTTTCCTGCAATATAGAATAAAAATGACTAAGGGAAATACGAAAAACAGGGAGGTGGCATAAATGGAAGGTTTTCTTGCAGCAACCGTTGTAGCCGCTATGCCTCTGCTTTTTGCCACCATCGGGGAGATCATCACGGAAAAAGCGGGACTCCTCAACCTTGGTGTTGAAGGCCTCATGCTGATGGGAGCGGTCATGGGTTTTGTAACCGGTTATGAAACCGGCAGCCCCTGGATCGGGCTGTTGGGTGCGGTTTTGGCAGGCGGGGCCGGCGGATTGATCTTCGCTTTCCTCACGGTCACTCTTCGCGCCAATCAGGTAGTGACCGGATTGACTCTTACCATATTCGGGACCGGGTTCGCCAGCTTCATGGGGAAATCTTACGTCGGGATGGTGGTCCCACAGGCTATAAAAAATTTCTTTGTAAAGATGTCTGTCCCCTTGCTTTCAGACATACCATTTGTGGGACCTGTCTTCTTCAGGCAGG
Source organism: Bacillota bacterium (assembly GCA_022706625.1). GTDB lineage: Bacteria > Bacillota > Clostridia > Peptostreptococcales > Anaerovoracaceae > UBA1426. Next base: position 11,708 of record JAKJCD010000018.1, read on the forward strand.
ATTTATTTGTCTGCTTCGGATACTTTCTGGTGGCTGCTTCAGCGCTGTATTTTTACAGGAGCGCAAGAGGTCTGAATCTTAAGGCAGTGGGAGAAAATGCAGCCTCTGCCGACGCATCCGGCATAAACATCATGATGTACAAATACATTCACACATGCATCGGGGGAGCCCTTTGCGGGTTGGGAGGAGCTTATATGTCCCTGGTCATGATGTCCGTCTGGGTAGAGAACGTAGTTTCCGGCAGGGGGTGGATAGCGGTGGCGCTTGTCATATTTGCATCCTGGAATCCGATCAAAGCTTTCGTCGGCGCCTTCCTTTTCGGCGGGCTTTCTATCCTGGGCTTTAGGCTTCAGAGCATGGGTATCCATATATCCCAATATTGGGTCGATATGCTGCCGTATGCGGCAACCATTTTTATCATAATATTAAGCTCGCGAAAGAACAGAAAAGAAAACCAGCCTCCCGCAGGCCTCGGCAATGCTTATTTTCGAGAAGAAAGATAATAGACCGGCAGAGCGCGGGCTTCCCTTGCTTGTTTTCGTGAAGGGGCTTATAATTAACGGAGAAGATAAGGAGGCAGAATATGAAAGTTTATGTGCATCTTGCAACAGGTTTTGAAGAGATAGAAGCGGTCACGACTGTTGATGTGCTGCGGAGAGCCGGTATCCGGACGGAAACAGTGTCGATCACGGGAGAAATTCCGGTTACCGGATCCCATGGTATTACAATCGCAGCGGATCTGTTGTACGAGGATGCGAAGTATGAAAGCTGCGATATGATCGTATTGCCGGGTGGCATGCCGGGCACTGCCAATCTTGATGCCCACGAAGGTCTGGCGAAGAGGCTGAGAGACTTTGCATCGCAGGGCCGTTGGATAGCGGCAATTTGTGCCGCACCGATGATATTGGGAGAGGCAGGTCTGCTTTCGGGAAAGAAAGCAGTTATCTATCCCGGTATGGAGGAGCATCTAAAAGGTGCTTTGATCGGTAAAAAACCGGTTGAAACAGACGGTAAGCTTATTACCTCGAAGGGTCCCGGGACTGCTTTGGCTTTTGCGTTAACGCTGGTGGAAATCCTTAAAGGGACCCTGGCAGCGGATGCTTTAAGAAAGTCCATGGTGCTGGATCAATAACCTGGAAGCGAGTTTTGGCTAATGGAACGCTGGAAAATCAATTTGTACGCTTTATGGGTCAGCCAGGTTTGTTCTTTGATGAGTTTCGGTTTCGGCATACCTTTTATTCCGTTCTATTTCCAGGAGCTGGGAGTTTTAAACTCTGTTCAGCTAAACTACTATGTTGGGTTAGCGGCAACACTCCCCGCAGCGGCAATGGCTGTTGCAGCGCCGGTTTGGGGGATTATATCGGATAGGTTCGGTCGCAAGATGATGATCCTGAGAGCGATGTTTTTTGCTGCGCTAATACTGGCATCTATGGGTATGGTGCATACCGTATGGCAGTTTATGGTGCTCAGGATATGCCAGGGGATTTTTACAGGTACCAGTACGGCCAGCATGGGGTTCGTTTCCGTGAACACGCCGGAAAACCGCATGTCTTATGCCCTGGGACTAATGACTTCATCCAACTTCCTCGGCTGGTCCATAGGACCTTTTATAGGAGGTCTGCTGGCGGAAGCAGTGGGTTATCGTCTGTGCTTTAGCCTTGGCGCTATGCTAATGAGCATAGGCTTTTTTGTAGTTTTATTCGTTGTTAAGGAAGATAAAAACACTTTTGGTTACCGCATGCGCACCGCAGAGAAACCAAAGAAACGCAGGGCTTCTGTCTTAACCCCGTTCATTACGACGATAATGATCTGTTTGCTTGTACAAAGGATAGTTCGCTCAGTATTCACACCCTTCCTTGCCCTCTATGTTCAGGAAAACCTCGGCACAATTTCGGGAGCGGCAAGCTATACCGGCTTTATAAACGGAGCCATCAGTTTTGCTACGGCGGCTGCGGCGCTGACAATTACAAGGTTGGGAGATAAAAGAGACAAATTGAAGATGGCTATGCATCTGACATTGATGTCAATTCCGGTAATAATGCTGACTCTGTACTCTTCCTCACTGCTTTTTTTTGCGGTTCTTTTTTCGGCCTTTTATTATCTTGCGGGAGGAGTGGAACCTATACTGTCATCGGCAGCCTCCGAGCATACACCGGCTCATATGCGGGGAGTCCTGTTCGGGATCATGGGGACTGTAAGCAGTGTCGGTGCAATGGTATCTCCTGTAATGGGAAGCTATGTTTCGGTAAATTTCGGATTGAAAGCGATTTTAGTGATAATTCCTATCTTTACGGTGATTCAGGTCATATGTACCTATATCGCCATGAAGAAGACCTCCTCGCTTTCTATAGATGAGGAGGTAAAGGAGGGAGATTCTGTTTTATGATAGATATGCATTTACACACATATTATTCTGATGGGACTCTGTCTCCGACTGAACTGGTCAGGCGGGCGGCGGCCAGGGGCGTTAAAACTATTGCCCTGACAGACCATGACGGGTTCAACGGAGTGGCGGAAGCATTAAAGGCCGGCGAAGAATATGGTGTTGAGGTGATACCAGGGGTGGAATTATCTGCAGTCATGCCGGGGGAAGATTTGGGCCCGGCCTCGTCCGGCTGGGCCGGCGAAATCATCAATATGCATATTTTAGGGTATGAAATAGATATATGCAACAAAGAACTGAGAAGGGCGGTAATGGAAATACGCAGAAAACGGGAAGAGCGCAACCTGAAACTGCTTTCCGCCCTCAACGGGATCGGATATAAAATACGCAAGGAGGATCTGTTGCAGAGAAAGGGGCAGGACTATGTGGGAAAGCCTAACTTCGCTTTGGCTCTGATAAAGAGAGGGTACGTAAAATCTGCGAGGGAAGCAAATACGCCGGGGCTGTTTCTCCGCCATCCCGAAGCAAGAAAGATCCACAGAGAAAAAATCCATGTGCGGGATGCTATTTCTCTCATAAAGCAGGCAGACGGATATGCGGTCTTGGCTCATCCTATGAAGGTTAAGTTCCCGGGAGGAGAAGAAAGCAAGAGGTTTTCGCAGCTCGAGCTGCTGCTCGATAAGCTGCAGGAATGGGGACTTTCCGGTATGGAGTGTTACTACAGCACCCATACCGTTAAGCAGGCTGCCAGGCTGGCGGATGTGGCTGCGAGGAGGAAGCTTATCATCACTTCAGGCTCCGACTTTCACGGCCCGGAACTTGACCCGGATCTCGATATAGGCATTACAGGCAAAGAAAAATAAAAAGGTTGACAAATTACCAGAGTAATAATATTATATATATGTAAATATATACCATTTATATGATGCTAAGGAGGATCTGAAATGGCTGATGAAAAAGAAAGAGAAGTCACTTTTGAACTGACGGAACATATCGGAGTCTTCGGAAAGGATGCAAAGGGCTGGACGAAGGAGCTCAACCGGGTGGCATGGAACGGCGGACCGGCAAAATACGATATAAGAAGCTGGGATGAAGGCCATCACAAGATGGGCAGAGGGATAACCCTTACAAAGCAGGAACTGTTGGATTTGAGAAACCTGTTTGAACAAGTGGATTAAATATTATAAAGAAGTTCAGCCCGAATTAGGAATGCATCGAAACAGAGTCTGCCGCAAAAACAGCGTTGCAGACTCTTCTATATGAAAACAGACTTTATTGATTAAATTACAAAAGCAATTCAGAGGCTCTCTTTGGATTGCTGGTCTTTAATACCAAATGCGCCTTCCCGTCGTTAGAGTACCCATACATATATATCACGTCGATTTTTTCTGCAGCCAGAAGTTTAAGTTTTTCGCTCAGCGCTCCGGGCACGTCGGGAGTAACAATGCAGATCACATCTATGATCTTTACTTTATAGCCGCTTTGCCTCAAAACCTCCGCAGCCTTGTCAGTATCACTGACTATCATGCGAAGAACGCCATATTCTTCAGTTTCCGCCAGGGAGAGGGCTGATATGTTTATTGCGGCATCATGCAGGATTTCAGTAACCTTAACAAGTCTGCCGGCCTCGTTTTGCACAAATACGGAAAGTTGCTTAATTATCATCTTTCTACCCTTCCTTTTCATTCGGCAAAGTATGTACTAGATTTGCCGATTGTCGATGACACGCTTAGCCTTGCCTTCGCTTCTTGCGATGGTTTTGCTTTCCACCAGCTTAAGTATAACACTAATACCTAAAACACTCTCTATTTTATGCTTGATTTTCTTATTTATTTTTGAAAGCTCGACTAATTCATCGGAGAAATAGGAGTCATCGATCTCCACCTGGACTTCCAGAGTATCAAGGCTGCCCTGACGGTCCACCACCAGCTGATAGTGGGGTTTGGCTTCGGGGATTTCAAGCAGAATGCTTTCGACCTGCGTCGGAAAGATGTTGACGCCCCGGATGATAAGCATATCATCGGATCTTCCGTATATCTTTGACATGCGTGCATTGGTCCGCCCGCATTCGCAAGGGGCATAGTTTAAGGATGACAGGTCCCTGGTACGGTAGCGCAGAAGCGGCATGGCTTCCTTGGTGATAGTGGTGAATACCAACTCCCCGGTTTGCCCCTCGCTCATTGGCTTAAGGAATGTAGGATCGACGATCTCCGGGACAAAATGATCCTCAGAAATATGCAGCCACTCACCGGCATCGCATCCCACCGATACACCCGGCCCGATGATCTCGCTGAGGCCGTAAATATCAAATGCTTTGATTTTGAGCCCCTCTTCGATTTTTGCTTTCATCGCCGGAGTCCATGGTTCGGCGCCGAAAATGCCGACTCTCAGAGGAAGAGCACCGGCATCCGCACCGGATTCCTGTAATGCTTCAAATAAATAAGCAGCATAAGACGGCGTGCATGCAAGCACAGTACTCCCGAAATCCTGCAGGAGCTGGATCTGCTTTGCCGTGTTGCCGCCGGAAATAGGGACCACAGTTGCTCCAAGATTTTCAGCACCATAATGCAGTCCGAGCCCGCCTGTGAACAAGCCGTAACCGAAAGCGATCTGAATAACATCCTCCGCAGTTACTCCGGCTGAAACCAAGGCCCTAGTCACCACTTCAGAGAAAATGTCGATATCCTTGCGGCTGTAAGCTACTACCGTAGACTTGCCCGTAGTCCCTGTAGAGGCATGGACCCTTACTATCTGACTTTTGGGCATGGCAAATAGTCCAAAGGGGTAATTGTCTCGGAGATCCTGTTTAGTAGTGAAAGGAAGTTTTGAAAGGTCATCGATGGATTGAATATCTCCGGGCTCTAAATCGAGTTCCTGCATCTTCTTCCGGTAAAAGGGGACGTTGTGATATACCCGCTTCACCGTGGCATGGAGCCTGGCACTTTGCAGGCTGTGCATTTCATCGCGGCTCATGCTCTCTTTCTTTGGATTCCAAATCATTTTTTTTGCCTCCTTGCTTGTTAAAATCCCGTATTACTGTGTTGTCGCCGGATTTCGGATCCTCACGTATGTCCGTATACGCTCCGGTCCAAAACCCGCCTCCGCCGCTGTCAGTAACCAACTTTGCAGTTGGAACATACTATAAAGAAAAACCTAAAGGAGGTATTCCATATGGACCGTTGTGACCGTACCGGGGGCATTGATGACAGCCTTCTTTTCTTTTTCCTGCTGCTCGTAGTGCTCTTCTGCAATTGCGGAGCTTTCGGGTGTGATCGTGATCGTTGCTGACATCACAAACAAAAAGGTCTTTCCGTCTCGCAAGAGACGGGAAGACCCGTGGTACCACTCTTATTGCCGTATACATGCATCCGACGCAGTGACGGCCACTCAGGGCATAAACCCTTATCCTTATAACGGGGGAAACCGTGTGCGCTTATTTAATCATACCGATCTTTCGGCGGACAAGCTCTAGGGGGAACTTGGGTGAACCTCTGCTGCCGGCTCTCAGCTGAAACCGGTTCTCTGTGAACAGAAAAAACACTTACTCTACCCTGTCATCGCTTTTGAATTTGGAATATAGGCGAATTATATATGCCGTTGTTAGGTTTGTCAAGGAAGGAATTTTTTTGCAGGGGCTTCCATGTCAATAGCCTCGATGTCAGTAGCAGCCCCCGGCTGATACTCGATGATCTCGATTTTCTCCCATCAGCTTACTGACGGTGTTTATATCGAGGATATTTGCCATCGATACCTGGCAGTGACATCGGCTGAAGTTTGTGTACTGATTAGATAAAAATATGATACAATGAATAAACACACGCTGCAGAGTATTAAAAAATAAAGAGATTTATAAAGGAGCGTCAGATGATCCCTGTTACATTGATAACGCAGCCGGATGAAAAGCCTATAACCATCAAGGTGGATGAAGGTACTGTTTTAGAAGACCTGGTCAAAAAATATCAGGACCGGCTTCCCTACAAAGTGCTGGCAGCCAAAGTCAACAACCGAGTACGTGAACTGAGCAGACGCCTGGAGGAGCCTTCCACCGTTGTTTTCCTGGATATGCGCGACATATCCGCAAGCAGGATATATCAAAGCAGTGTATCCTTCATTTATCTTAAAGCTGTAAACGATGTACTGGGAAACGTAAGGGTGGGAATAGAAAATTCGTTGAATAAAGGGATATATACCGAGGTAAGAACGCATGAACCTCTTACCGCTGCAGATGTATCAAATTTACAAAAAAGGATGCAGGAGCTTGTAGAAGCCGACATCCCCTTTATCCGTAAAAGACTTACCCGGTCGGAGGCTATGGAAGCTTTCAAATGCGGAAATCACGAAGAGAAGCGCCGGATGCTGAACAGAGCGCCCCATGTGGAAACGGTGCCTGTTTATTCCTGCGATGGTTTTTTGAACTTTTTCTATGGGCAGATGGTACCGTCTACCGGGTATATCCGGTATTTCGAGCTGAGAAAATACAGGAACGGCGTCCTGCTTCGTTTTCCCGAATCATCGGCGCCGGACAGGATACCGGAATTCCGAGATGATGTGAAGCTTTACCGGGCGTTCGGCGAAGCGAAAAAATGGGGGAACCTTATGGGGATCTCCTATGTGGAAGATCTTAACCAGAAAATCGATAACGGAGAATACAGGGAGATAATCCAGATCTCAGAGGCACTTCATGAGAAGAAGATCGCATACATTGCGGATGAAATCATAAGGAATAAAAAAAGGATAATCCTGATTTCCGGACCTTCATCTTCAGGCAAGACATCCTTTGCCAAACGGCTGAGCATACAACTGAGGGTGGGAGGGCAAAAAGCTCTTTGTTTGGGAACCGATGACTATTTCGTCGAAAGGCATCAGACACCAATTCTGCCGGATGGTACGCCGAATTTTGAAGATATAGAAGCCCTTGATATCAATCTGTTTAATGAAAACATAAACGATCTGCTTTCGGGTAAAGAAACAGATCTGCCATCCTTTGATTTCTTTGAGGGAAAAAAACGGTACGGTGAGAAAATCAGCAGAATAAGCGATAATCAGCCCATAATAATCGAGGGGATCCACAGCCTTAATAAAAAGCTTTCTGCCGGTATCGATGATGATGAAAAATACAAGATTTATATCAGTCCTTTTACACAGTTGAACATAGACAATCACAACCGCATTCCAACAACGGATGCAAGGATGCTGCGCCGCATTGTGAGGGATCATCAATTCAGAGGATATAATGCCGGCCGGACTATAGAACAATGGAAAAAAGTCCGTGCCGGAGAGGACAAAAACATCTTTCCGTTTAACGGAGAGGCAGATATGCTTTTCAACTCGGCACATATTTATGAGCTTGCGGTTTTAAAAAAATATGTGGAACCAATGCTTTTAGCTATCGGGCAGGAAGACGGAGCATATAGCGAAGCTATCAGGCTCCTTAAATTCCTGCGCTTCTTCCGGACGATAGAAGATGATTCAGTGATCGCAAACAACTCCATTATTCGAGAGTTTATAGGAGGCAGCATTCTTGTTTGATAAGATTTAGAAAGAAAAGGAAAAGGATATGAGCGAAGTAACCATTATAGGCGGCATCACGGCAGATATTGAAGGCCATCCTTATGAAAGACTCGTATATGCGGATTCCAATCCGGGCACAATTTCTATTGCTTACGGAGGCGTAGGCAGGAATATTGCCGAGAACTTGGGGAGAATGAATGTCCCGGTCAGCTTTTTTTCCGTAGCGGGAGATGATTTGACAGGAAGGGCGGCAGTAAGGGAACTGGCGGATCTGGGAGTGGACGTGTCCGGCGTTAAACTGCTCCCGGGCGAAAACACGGCCATGTATATGTCCATACTGAACATGCTTGGAGATATGGAACTGGCACTATGCAATATGGATGCGCTGGAGCGGATATCTCCCCGGCTCATCGACGAAGCCGCAAAAGAAGCGGCGGGATCAAAAATAGTAGCTTTGGATACCAACCTAACAGAAGATACTATATCTTATGCAATAGAAAAGATGGGGAACAAACCGCTCTTCCTTGACCCTGTTTCCGTTGCCAAAGCGGAACGGGCAAAAGACTTCATAGGGCGCTTCCACATTATAAAGCCAAACCGGATGGAAGCCGAGGTTTTGCTTGATATGGAGATCCGCGACCGGGACGCATTGGAAGAAGCCGGAAGAGCGTTTATTGATAAAGGTGTGAAAAGGGTATTTATTACCCTTTCAGCCGGCGGAGTATACTATACCGACGGGGTTAAAGCGGAGCTGGTCAGACCTCTGGGCAAGCTCGTCGATACGGGTTCGGCCACCGGCGCCGGCGACGCCTTTTCCGCAGCGGTGATATATTGCTGCATCCACGGATATGATATCGGCAGGACTGTTGATTTCTCTTTGGCAGCAGCAGCTCTTGCTATGGAATCAAAAGCAGCGGTCAATCCCGGGATAAGCATCAGCGAGATAGAAAGGAAAATAAAGTGAAAAAATATATGGATATCGATCCGAGGGTGAAGGACGCCTTAGATAAAGGGAAAGCAGTAGTCGCCCTGGAATCGACCATTATAGCTCATGGCATGCCTTTCCCTCAAAACATTGAAACCGCACTTTTCGTAGAAGAAATCATTCGCAGCAAAGGGGCGATTCCTGCTACCATAGGCATCATCGGCGGCAGGATAAAAGTCGGGCTTTCCGGGCAAGAAATCGATTATCTTGCCAGCGCAGAGCATGTGGCCAAAGTCAGCCGCAGGGATTTACCTCTCGTGGCTGCAAAGGGTCTTGACGGGGCTACTACGGTAGCCGGCACCATGATCGCTGCCCATCAGGCAGGGATAAAGCTGTTTGTCACCGGCGGCATCGGCGGGGTCCATCGCGGCGCTTCCGAGACATTTGAT
>JAKJCD010000190.1 GCA_022706625.1 Bacillota bacterium
GTTCTTTGTTCTGGCAGACGATCACCTTTGTCCGAAATTCCTTGTAAAAGTAAGCAAAGGCAGAGGGGTCCCATATGTCGGCATCCTTTCGCTTGCGTTCGTCACAATGCTTTTGGCCCAATATGATTTTGCAACGCTGGTCATGGCAGAAGTCGTGTTTATACTGGCTCTGTACATAATACTTCCTCTGGCCGTTATCAAATACAGAAAGGTGATGCCCATAGAAAAGCGAGGCGGCGTTTATCTAATTCCAGGAGGAAAACTCGGACTGTATTTCTGCTGCCTGATCGTAGTAGTGATTTCCGTTCTTGCCCTAATGATAAACGGCACGGATTATTTTGTAATAGGAATTGCCGGCATCGGTACAGGTCCTGTCGCCTATCTTTTCTTTAAATGGTTTTACGGCGGCCTGCATAAGACAGAGCCGGAGAAATATCCTCTTAACCCAAAAACCAAATTGGCGATGGGAGATCTGCTGCGGCTCTCATATTACTGCATTATATCCGGAATCGCCGGTATATTCGGGAAGTATTTTCTTTCATGGTATGAAGGCGAGTGGGGTGAAGAATATTATCTCGAAGTCAATGAAAGCGGATTCTTCAGTAACTTCGAAGCTATGTTGAATGCTCTTCTTGTTGGCAGCATCATAGTGCTTGTGATAGGAGCGGTCCTCTTTATGATAGGTCGTAAAATGGATAGAGCGACAGCACCGTCCGCATAGTATTTAACTTATAATCAAAACAGCCTCCGATTCCCTTCCGGGAAGCGGGGGCTCTTTTACCTTGGAAATCTATTGACATTCTCATTAATAATTAGTATCATGAATCCGTTAAATGATGATGATCGGAAACAAGTAGATGCATACCCACTTGACAGAGAGCTGCCGGACGGTGAGAGGCGCGGAAGATGGATTGCATTGAATACATTCCGGGAGTTGCGGGCTGAAGGATGGATCTGCGTAGGCTTTGCCGGGGGCACCCGTTACAGTGCCGGGGTGTGACAGCACCCGCTGAGATAAACTTTGCAAGAAGTTTATAAACTGAGGTGGTACCACGGATATCCCGTCCTCTGAATGAATCATTCGGGGACGATTTTTATTTGGAGGGAATATGATCATAACAGAATTACTTGAAAGAAATGCGGTATTATATGGGGAAGAGATCTGCCTGACGGAGATAAATCCCGATATAAAGGATTGCAAAGTGAGCTGGAGGGACTATGATCTGGTCGAAACAAATCCAGCCAATAAGTATCGAAGGCAAATGACCTGGCGCGAGTTTGACGATAAAGCAAACCGATTAGCCAATTTCCTGCTTGACCGAGGACTGCGCAAAGGTCAAAAGGTAGCGGTCTTATTAATGAATTGTCTGGAATGGCTCCCTGTATATTTCGGTATTCTCAAGATGGGGGCGATCGCTGTGCCTCTTAATTACCGTTACACGGCGGAAGAGATAAAATACTGCCTGGATCTTGCGGAATGCGATGTCTTAGTATTCGGACCGGAATTTACCGATAGGATAGTGGCTATCAAGGATGAAATACCGAATGTCAAGATGCGTCTTTTTGTCGGGCAGGGCAGACCCGCCTTTTCAGAAAGCTATTATGCACTGACAGCATGCTGTTCATCGGTAAACCCAAAGATATCCATTAATCTTACGGAGGATGCGGCAATTTACTTTTCCTCAGGTACCACCGGCTTCCCCAAGGCTATACTTCACACCCACCAAAGCCTTATAACTGCCTGTGAGGTGGAAATGGACCATCATAAACAGGAGCGAAAAGATGTTTTCCTTTGTATTCCTCCTCTTTATCATACCGGGGCAAAAATGCACTGGTTCGGCAGCCTTATGTCCGGAAGCAAGGCAGTGCTGCTTAGAAGCACTGCACCTGAGATAATCATCAAGACTGTCTCAGAAGAGAGAGTAACCATTGTATGGTTATTAGTACCTTGGGCTCAGGATATATTGGATGCAATAGAGAGGGGAGACATCAGGTTAAAGGATCACCGGCTCTCCCAATGGAGGCTCATGCACATCGGCGCCCAACCGGTGCCCCCCAGTCTGATCCGCAGATGGAAGGAGTACTTCCCTGACCAGGATTATGACACAAACTATGGTCTGTCGGAGTCCATAGGACCCGGCTGCGTTCATTTAGGCATTGAGAATATCCACAAAGTAGGAGCCATCGGGAAAGCGGGATATGGCTGGCAGCTGCGGATAATAGATGAAAACGGGGAGCCGGTTGAGAAGGACAATGTAGGAGAGCTGTGTGTAAAAGGACCCGGCGTTATGAAATGCTATTACAGAAATCCCGAGGCCACCGCATCTGTCCTGAAGGACGGATGGCTGCTTACGGGAGACATGGCAAGGGCAGACAAGGAAGGGTTCATATACCTTGTGGATCGTAAAAAAGATGTGATCATCAGCGGAGGGGAAAATCTCTATCCCGTGCAGATCGAAAACTTCCTGAGGGATTATCATGCCGTCAAAGATGTGGCTGTGATCGGTATTCCGGATAAAAGACTGGGAGAGATTGCTGCGGCAATAATAGAAATCAAACCGGGTTTCACCTGCACAGAAAAAGAGATACTGCAATTCTCCGAGGGCTTGCCACGCTATAAGCGCCCAAAGAAGATCATCTTTGAGGAGATCCCGCGAAATCCTACGGGTAAAATTGAAAAACCCCTTCTACGGGAAAGGCACTGCGGTCTTAACCTTGTCGAAGCGCAAACAGAAGGGTAAAGGACTGAGCACCTAAGAAGTGTAAAGATTTCTGAAAATTGCAAAATCCGAAAAAGCAAATAATTTATAGATTAAATTACCATTTAGTGATACCATAATAGATGCGAGGTCAAATCGGACTTGGTTCAGTGTGGATTCTCGCTGTATAATGTGTATAGGAACTATACATTTTCAGGAAGTACAAAGGAGTGTGAGTTATGTTTACCTGTGATGTAAAAC
>JAKJCD010000191.1 GCA_022706625.1 Bacillota bacterium
CCGGTTTTTACCAGCCCAACCGCTTTTCGGCATGCTGCCTCCTCATCTGTCTCGTGTTCAATGGATACTGTAAATGAAACATCCTCTTCATCCAGGAGTTTTTTGATATCTTCTCTGTCTCCGACCAGAATAGCCTCTGCCAATCCCGCATCTCCGGCAGCTTTGACAGTACGGATGACCTCCCTGTCTCCGGCTGCTGCAACACTGATGACTATCGGCTTTTCATTATTTAATGAATCGCGTATGAGCTTAAAATCACCGTTCAAATTCATTCCTCCGCTACAACAGTTTTTCCATTGGTTCCTGTTTTTTGAAAGCATCCAGCAAACGAGCCGATTTGGAAACATCTCCGATCAATATCCCGCCGACAAATCTGTTGTTGACAAAATACAGTTTTTCATAAGAATTTTTTGCTTCGTCATAAATCTCAAAACTCTTATATTTTTTATCCGGGTCTTTTCCCGAATCGCCAACGGAGAATAAAGATGTTCCCATTCCGCTGAAGGCGGTAGCGGGCACGATGGTCTCATATGTGACCTCATCTCCCGCCGCATTAGCCCCTGCTACTTTACCCATATCAATGGCTTGATTCCAAAGTCCATAGCTCTTACCTTCATAGACCGCACAGTCTCCGCAAGCAAAAATACCCTTTTTATTTGTTTCCATTCTCTCATTGACAAGGATAAATCGATCGGCTTCCACGCCGCAACTCTTTGCTATTTCTGTATTTGCTTTTATCCCCGATGAAAACAACACCATCTGCGCCTCAATGACAGTGCCGTCTTTCAGTTCAACATTAGCCGCCTTTTCTCCGCTGCCGGTGATCCTTGCACATCCGGTCCCCCCGTTCACCGTTATCCCTGCTTTTTCCACGATCCCGCGAAGAATCTCTGAGCCTCTGGCGTCCAGCTGTTTATTCATAAGATGTTTTGAGTTCTGTATCAAAGTGACTTCCTTGCCGGCTTTGCGGATCTCCCAGGCCGCTTCCAGACCCAGCACACCGCCCCCTATTACCGCGACCTTTTCAGCCTTGGGTAGATAAGCCTTTATCCTATCAATATCCTTAAGAGACCGGATGGAAAAGACCCCTTCCAAATCTACACCTTCCATGGCAGGCACATTTGATTCGGCTCCAATGGCCAGCACCAGCTTGTCATAATTACGGCTCTCGCCGTTTGAGAGGGTCAATGTTTTTTTCTCCGCATCTATCCCCGTTACGGTTGTGTTAAGCGTGACTTTGATATTGTTTTCTTTGTACCAGTTTTCCGGTTTGATATTAAAGGTGAGCCCTTCCACTTTTGACAAGATGCCTTTTGTAAGCATCGGTCTGTTGTAACCCGCAACATGCTCCGATGAAATCAGTTCAATATCCGCAACTGGGTTTCTCTTTCTGATCTCCTGGCAGGCACTTGTTCCTGCAGCACCGTTTCCGATAATGATGAACCGTTCTTCCTTTTGAGAGGTAAAAGTGATGTCCGAGGCTGAGAGTTCAACGAATTGCTCAGGGCCCACCCCGCAGACGGGGCATGCTGACGGCGGATTAGGGCCTTCCACCACCTCGCCGCATACTACGCACTTCCACCTGCGCTTATCTCCGGAAGGCTTCGTCGGTTCTATGATCTTGCCTGCCAGAACGGATTTGCCAAAGTTATAACCGAATTCATAGGCTTCCTGCAGCTGCGCCTGATCAGGCTTAAACTTAATTCTCAATCCCTCGCCGTAAATCTTCATCCTGAGTTGCTTCAATCTCTCAATTATATGAGGGACTCCTTCTCCGCTCCACCCGTAGGACCCGAATGCAGATGCGATCTTTCCGCCGTGTGTCCTGGGAAACATTGCAGAGGTCAAATCCCATATGGGTTTTAGAGCCTCGCCGACGATGGTTGGAGTTCCCAGAAGGATCCCGTCAGCCCAAAAGAGTTCATCAAGCACTTTTTTATTATCCGCTCCTCCCATGTCGTAGGCTTTTACATCTATGTCTCCCGCCCCACGGATGCCTTCTGCGATCTTATCGGCGATCATGCCGGTATAGCCATAGGCTGTAACGAAAGGAACCACAACGGTCTTCTTTACATTGGGGCTTGATTCGGAAGCCCACTTTCTGTAAATCTCTATATTCTTCCATGGCTCCTTGACAAGCACCGGTCCATGGCCGAGGCACACGGTCTCGATCTCCAGATCTTCTATTTTTGCAATGCCTTGAAGCATGAAGGATTTAAATGGTCCCATTATCATGTCAAAATAGTAGCGCATAGCCTCGTAGTAGTTTTCTTCCTGTCCGGCGGCAGAAAGCTTGTCATTGGTAATGCCTTCAAAGGAAAAATGAGCTCCGAAGGCATCGCAGGTAACAAGGGTCTTATCCTCAGGCACATAGGTGAACATAGTATCGGGCCAATGGAGGTTGGGAGCATGTATGAATTTCAAAGTTTTGTTTCCCAGGCTTATCTCATCCCCATCCTTTACGGCAACAGCGTTGAAGTCTTTGTTACAGATCTCTTTCATAAAGCCGATACCAGTGCCGGTGGCTACTATCTTAAGGCCCGGGTGGATATCCAGAAGCTTTTCTATGACCCCTGTATGGTCAGGCTCAGTGTGGCTTACAACCAAATAGTCGATTTCCTCCACAGGCATGACCGATTTGACCCTTTCCAGAAATTCATCGAAACATTTTAGTTTCGTCGCCTCAAAGAGTACATTTTTTTCAGATCCCTTAAGTATATAGGAATTATACGATGTTCCAAACTCCGTCTCCAATAAAATATCAAAGACTCTTAGTCCCGGATCAAGATTGCCTACCCAGTACCAGTCTTTTCTGATCTCCAGTGCTTTCATATTGTTTTCCTTTCTTTGATCGGCTTTGATGATAGTGCAAATTATATGCCTTCGCTGTTACCGCAAAGCATTATATCGATATATACCCTTTTTGTGTATATTATAA
>JAKJCD010000192.1 GCA_022706625.1 Bacillota bacterium
TCGGATAAATATAATTCTTGGTACAGGTCCGGTTTTTAGGTATGTTACAAATTTGGAATTCTGTTTTGGCACGGGACGCCGGCCTGGCACTTTCCGCATCTAAGTCTCGGGGGGACATTACCTTTGTTTTATTGATAAATGCCGAACAGGCCGCATGATCCTTTCCTCCTGAGATGCTCACAGCTTTTGCGGGGCATCTTCTTATGCAGGCTCTGCATTTGCTGCAGTACCGATAGACATCAGTATGCCGCGTTCTGTCACCGGCAGTTTCAGTGTTGTGACAAGGCATCCAAGCCTTCCGGCAGAGCCGTATTTTGTAATAAGGCTTGTGGAAAGGCCAAATGTGCCAAGACCGCATCCGAATCCGACATGCTGTTCAGACCAGTTGCTGGTATAGGTGCGACCGCCGCATACGCCCTCCTCAGCCCCTGTCCTTCTGGCGGATAAATGCTTTGTAGGAGTGAGTTCTTACTCTCCTTCCATAAGAGAATACCCAGCTGCGCTATGGAAGGTCGTTGATACTGTATACGCTGATCTGGAGTACGCCATGGAAGAGAGCGGAGACCTCAGCCAGCCGATAAAAGAAGGCCTGCTCAAGCCTGAACAGGTACACAAGATAAGTACCCTGCTGGGAGGGTCTGTAACACCTCCCTATAAGGGAAAAAGCAATTTCTTCAAGACGGTAGGGATGTCGCTTGTAGGTCTGACGACTGCAGCAGCCGTATATAAAAACGCAAAGAAAAGGGAGATTGGTCAGGCGATCCAGGGCTGATCCGACGACAAAAACTATATTCGCGGGAACCGGATATTGGTCCGGTTCCCGCGAATATGTATAGGAATATCCTTAATGAACATATACCTAAATTCTATTTGCAAAATGAGTGCCGTTACTTTATGAGCCCTATCTCCTTGTAATATCTTATCGCACCCGGATGAAGAGGGATCTTGATGTCCTTTATTTTTGCCGCGTCCATTGCAGCCATCCTTGCGCTGATAACTACCAGGTCGTTTTTGTTTTGGAAAAGCGTTTTGGTCATCATATAAGCTGTACTTTCTCCAATTTTTTCGTGTACTGCAAGGATATTGGGGCTGCTGAAGGTTTTAACATCTTTTTCCTGACCCTTATAGCTTCCCGCTGGGATAGTCATTTTTGCAAAATATGGTGTAGTCTTGATCATTTTTTCGACAAGATCATTCGATACGTCAATAAGTTCAACTATCCCAAGCGTCATCGGTTCGACAACGCTTGCGATCCCAATGGCTCCAACTGTAACTGCTGCATCAATGTTCTTATCCATAAAAGCATTGACAGACTCTGCATGTCCGAGATATTCCAGCTTCATATCTTTTTTCGGGTCAAGCCCTGCATGTTTAAAAAGGGTCTCCGCTGTAAGGGATACACTGCCGCCTACAGCTCCGACTGATACTTTTTTGCCCTTAAGGTCCTGGATGCTTTTAATTCCGCTTCCTTTGAGGACAACGATATGCACCGCCTCAGGATAAAGAGGTACAAGAGCGCGGATGAATTTCTTCGGTTGGCCGATATAGCTTGCCAGGCCGTTGTATGCGTCATAGTAAAGGCCGTCCGCAAAGATTACTTCCGCGTCACCGGCTTCCATGAGCTGGATGTTGTTGCGGGTACCTCCGCTGGCCTGTGCCGTAGCCTTTAGGTCCGGTACGTTGTCGCTCCAAATTTTTGCTATACCTGAACCTACAGGATAGTACGTCCCGCCTGTGGGTCCAGTTCCTATGTTTACGTATTCCTGGGCCACCGAGGGAAGTGCAAGCAAGGCGATCATAAGCGATACTGCAAGAACCATTACCGAGAATCTTATCTTGTTCAAAACATTCACTCCTTAATTTTTTCATCAGGTTGCGGTCAAACAGAAAACAGCGCAGTAATACAAATTATTCATGGGATATTTAACAGATAAGTCCCTTTGCCCCCGTCCCCTGAAAATAAAGAAAATTCACCTTTCAGAGGTAGGGTAATAAGTGAAGGATGTCCGACGCTAAACCGCACAACGTGCGGAAGGTTCGTTTTATTCTGTCAAAATCCCTTTACGACCATCGGACCGCCTCCCTTCTTGAACGTTTCCTTTATTCCGCTGCTATCAGTGCAGCACCTATAGCACCGGAGAACTGCGCCAGTTCCGAGGTGAGGACAGGCCGACCCAGGTGCTTCGAAATAAGCGTGGCAAGCCTTTTGTTGAGTGCAGGACCGCCTGTAAGTACCACAGGTCCTCTGTCTGAAATGCGAATGACCATCCCTGCTGCTCTTGACGCGATCGAATCAAGGAGCCCAAGTGCAATGCTCTCTTTTGCCACTCCCCCGGAAAGGAGGCTTATCACCTCTGATTCGGCAAAAACTGTACACATGCTAGATATTTTACTGATCTCAGTTTCCGCAGGTATATCCGAAAAATCTTTAAGACTGTAACCCAGCAGAACTGCCATATTGCTGATGAATCGTCCCGTACCGGCGGCACACTTGTCGTTCATCAGGAAATCTGTAACTTTACCCTCGATGTCCAGCCTTATTACCTTTACGTCCTGTCCGCCGATATCCAGAACAGTCTCCGCATCCTTGACCAAATGAAAGGCTCCCGCAGCGTGACAGGTTATCTCGGTCACAGATCTTCCGGCAAAACGGCACATCTTTCTTCCGTAACCGGTAGCAACAACTTGGTGCAGATCTTCCATTTTCAGGGAAGATCTGTCCAAAAGGACCTGGATCACGGCCTCCGATGTTTCGCTGATATCCCACCCGGTAGGCTGACTCCATACTTCAAAAGAGGAACCGTTCCAGATCGCGGCTTTTATGTTTGAAGACCCTATGTCAATTCCGGCCGTATACATCAGAGCATCTCTATAAAAGCGCCAAACCTTGTGGCAAGCTGGCCCG
>JAKJCD010000193.1 GCA_022706625.1 Bacillota bacterium
AAATAAAAAATGCAGATGATGAGAAGGGTGAAGAACTGCCATTTTGAAAGAGGGGATATTGATGGATGAAAGATTTGATAAGAATACAGAAGAAATGCTGATGAAAGCTCTGGAAAATGCAAAAGCTTTTGGACAACAACTGGCAGAAAGCGGGGAGAAACGGCTTTGGAAGGAGGTCAATATTCCGTGCAGCCTGCACGAAGCCGTAAATGGACTAACAAAGGATGAAATGGATAAAATCCGCAAAAACTATGATATTAAGAATTTAAGCGCTCTCAAAAAGCCAGCGCTGGCTGCGGAGCTTGCCAGGCTGATTCCCATGAAGTTCAAAAGAGCCATATATGCTTTGGACCAAGGCAGGTATGATTTTATAAAAATGATCCTTAAAAATTCGGGAGTCATGCCTGACAAAGGTATCTCGGTTTCCAATGCGGAAGCCTTTATGAAATACAGCATGGTCTTTACTTTCAGAGCATTACGAACTGAAGGATAAAGATATTAACGAAATTGCATCACAGATAATAAACATGATTAACTCGGATTCAAAGCCCACGCTGATTGTCCAGTATCTGCAGAGCTGGATGGAGTTCCCCTCCTTTGAATTTACACAGATTCTAACTGCGAAAATCATGGAGCTATATAATGATACGCGCCAGTGGGCGTTAAAAGGACATACTCCAAATGAGTTGTTCCAGGAGGAAAAGAAATTCTTAAAGCCTTTACCGGAAGGGCCTTTTGCGACAGTTCAGCCAGGCCAAAGTGATTGGCCTGGCTGACCGTGCCAACGTAGGGCGAAATAATCCTTGCCCTTGCGGCAGCGGAAAGAAATATAAAAAGTGCTGCGGAAAATAAAGACATTTAGAAAACCAACGTTTATCAAATCAAGGGAAGCACCGTCTTCCAAGACTTACACAAAAATATGGAATTGAGGTAAATATGCTTGGCGTACAGTGAGGCACTTTGGCAGGAGGCAAAAAAGAAGTGCAGATTAAGCAATGAGGATATCAAAATAGCAAAAGAGCTTGGGCTGAATCCTAAAAGCTTGATTAAAAATATTCCTAATAAAAGTGAGCAATGGAAAGCGCCTGTAAGTGTCTGGATTAGAGAAATACAGGAAGAGCGGCAGAGAAAGTCATTGCTGAAGCAGAAACAAAAAGAATCCGTCAATTGTTGCGAGAAAGAAACTAAAAAAATGGAATAGCTGGTTACATGAAAAAAGACAATAAAGCAACTGCTACCTCTCGAAGCAGATTTGTCCTGCACAAAATATGAACGAAATTATGCATAAGCGTGATTTGCTGTGCAGAAAGAGAGTGAACTTATGCATGGATACAACTACAATGTCATTCTCAATGCTGCAACGGATGGTAAGAACATTAACCATACCCTTGAGGATATAAAAAAGATGACAGAATGTTTATGCAGCATCTTACAGAATTCGACACGATTTTACCGTAATTTATGCAATTTTTATGCATAAATATACACAAAATCCATTTGATATGTTCCCGTGGACTGCGCAGGGGGAGGTAATAATCCTGTTGCAACGTCAGAGACCTTGATTAATAAGGGGTTGCGGGATTATGAGCTGAAACATACTTTGATGTGAGTGAATTGCCTTCACGTCTTTTCTTTTTGGTAGAATATTATTAGGTTTCTCATTTCACATAAATGATGAAGGAAAATGAAAAATGTAAGGATTATACCCGTAATACCCAAAGAGAATAAAAAGCTCAGAGTTGCCGCCTATTGCCGGGTTAGCATCTCCGGCCCGGAACAATTGCGCAACCTTGAGATTCAGATAAAGACTTATACGAAGATGATAAAAGGCAATCCTAATTGGCTTTTTGCCGGTGTTTTCTATGATATAGAAAGCGGGCTTCAAAGAAGCGGCAGAAAAAGTCTGGACAAACTGCTCAGGAAAGCGGCGAAAGGCAAAATTGATTACATAATTACCAAGTCAATCAGTAGGGTATCGAGAGATACTCTGGAGGTTTTGAAGATTATAAGATTTTTAAGGGAGCGAGGGATAAATATGCATTTTGAAAATGAGAGACTGGATTCAATCGAGGCAGATAAAGAATTTGAGATCACACTGAGGGGTATGCTGGCACAGGATGAAAGCCGGAATACCAGCGAAAATATTCAGTGGGGATTTCAACGCAAATTCGAAAAAGGCGATATATTTACTAAGTATAAGAATTTTATGGGATATGACTGCGTGAACGGTGAGATTGTCATTGTGCCGGATCAGGCAGAGGTGGTAAGCAAGATATTTGACTTATATTTGCAGGGTCTGTCACTGGGACAAATAAAGACTTATCTGGAATCCCAGGGGATTAAAACAGTAACGGGTAAGGATGATTGGAATGCGAAAACG
The DNA here is from genome assembly GCA_022706625.1 of Bacillota bacterium. Classification (GTDB taxonomy): domain Bacteria; phylum Bacillota; class Clostridia; order Peptostreptococcales; family Anaerovoracaceae; genus UBA1426. The sequence continues at coordinate 2,381 of JAKJCD010000193.1, forward strand.
ATTCGGGACATGCTCAAGAACGAGAAATACAAAGGAGACACAATACTGCAAAAAACATTTACCGAGGATTTTATGACCGGTAAGAAAAGTAAAAATAACGGGCAGCGTAACCAATATTATGTGAAAGGCAGCCATCCTGCCATTGTTTCCGATGAGGTATTCGACAAAGTTCAGGGAGAAATGTCCAAGCGTGCAAGGATTGTTAGAAAAGAGGACGGCACGGTAGAAACCAGCGGGAGCAAATATAACGGTAAATATCTTCTGGGAAGGACTGAACGCGGCAAGGTGGTCTGGCGCTGCGCGAGCCGGATTGAGAAAGGCAAAGATGCCTGTCCCCATCCCCCTACTCTGGACGAAGGATGGGTACAAGATACTCTGGGCGGGGTTGTTTGCCAGAACAGAGCTTATGACGAAAGCATCATCAGGAATGAAGTTGATAAAATCCAGGTTTTTGATACCTTTATTCTGATTTCCTGTACAGATGGATCACAGGAGAAAAGGCCATTCCGGAAT
>JAKJCD010000194.1 GCA_022706625.1 Bacillota bacterium
AAAACAAACAGGTTACTATTCTAAGAAGCGTGGGATACAACGTGTGCCGCGGTCATAAGTATTTACGTAGCATCGCCTACATCAATGAGATGATCAAAGAAACGAAAGCGGATGTTGTTGTCAATTTTTATGAGATGCTGACGGGACTCACGTACTTATTGTTTCGCCCAAAGGCAATTATGATTTGCATTGCTCACCAATACATGTTCCTGCATCCCGAGTTTGAATTTCCCGAATTAAACAAAATATCACTGGCCGCCTCTCCTGAGGAATGAAGTGATTGAAGCAAAAGTCGCCCAGGGTGATTATCTGCATGGATATATACTGAACAGTGGATTCAGTGAAGAGGTGAAGGCTTGGCATACAACTCATCCACAGGTTTGCATGCACTTCTTTTGGGATAAAAAGGGAGCCCCTCAAACAGTGGAAATAGATGAGAAACTGTGTTTCCATCAATTGGACGATGCAAAGTTTGTACAATATATGGCTGGCGCCAAGGCATATGCCACAACAGCCGGGTTTGAATCTGTATGTGAGGCTATGTACCTGAACAAACCGGTATTAATGGTGCCGACTCACATTGAGCAGGTATGTAATGCCCATGATGCGATGATTTCGGGCGCGGGAGTGGCAAACAGCACCTTTGATCTGGATAAGTTGCTCACGTTATCAGACACACACCGTTCAAACGAAACTTTCCGGCATTGGGTAAATCAGTCCTCCTGGCTTATCATGAGAGAATTCAGAAGTGATTTATTGATGGAGCCTTATGTAAAGACTAACTTCCGTCGTTTTGCCACCAACTGGGTATACCGGATTAGTCATCGTCTCCCTTTGTAACGAGTATCCGCCTTTTTAATACAGCAAACCAAGCTGCCGAGGTTATTCCCTTTGCAATGCTTGTTAAACTAATTGCCCACCAGACTCCTGTAATCTCCATACCTATGGAAGCCAGCAGCATGGCCAGCGGAATACGTAGCGTATTGAATCCAATGCTTATTACTGCTGGGGGGATGGTTCTGCCGGTTCCGTAGAAAAGCCCTTGTGTGGTGATCTCCAGCATCATGAACAACATGGAATAACCATCGATCCGTAAAAAGACACCTCCGGCTTTATAGGCTTGAGGATCGGGAACAATCAATGAGAAAAGTTCGCTGCCCCAAAACACAAACAACAACGTGCAAAATGTTCCGAAGACAGCTGTCATCTTAAGAGTAGTTGCATAAGCACCTAAAACCCGGTCGTTCTTTCCCGCGGCATAGTTCTGCGCCACAAAGGCACTGAGTGCCGTACTGAATCCTTGCGACGTATTCCAGGCAATGGCTTCCAGCTGTCCACCAGCCGTTAAAGTCATCAAGCCGATATGTCCGCCATATAATGAGGCGGTTCTAGCCATAAAAAGGTTTATTATTGAAAATAGTGTATTCAATATGGCTACCGGCAATCCTAATTTAAAGATGCGTTTTACAAAACGACTTTCCAGCTTCGTAAAGAAAGCAAAACCGCCCAGCACCTCTTTTCTTTTCTTAAGCCGGTAGATAAATAATCCAAGCACTGTTGCTTGAGAAACCCAGGTGGCAATAGCTGCTCCTTCCGTATTCCACCCGAACCCGAAGATAAAAAGCGGATCCAGTATCATATTCAGCAAAAGGCCTATTCCGCTAATCATAAAGGGAATCTTACTCTGTCCGGATGCGTTGTAGATTCCTGTAAAAGAAGCCGATAAAAATATAAAAGGAAAGGCCGTAGCAACAATACGCAGGTAGTTGACAGCCTTTGCTGTGATAGCCGGTTCCAATTTGTAAATCTGCATGATAGGCTCTGCGAAGACAAAAAGGATCAGACCCCAGCAAATTGAGATAATAAGAGACAAAGTGAGGTTATGAGATGCATAGCTGCGGGCATCCGGGGCATTCTGAGCACCGATACTTTGTCCGACACTCACCTCAGATCCTACCTTGTTTAATAACGAAATAGAGTTTGTCATCCATGTAAGGATACCTACCGATCCGATAGCAGCAACCGATTCGCTTCCAAGACGTCCCACCCAGGCCATATCCGTGAGGCTATATGCCATTTGCACAAAGGAGGTACCCATAATAGGTACAGCCAAATTAAAAAGTTGCCGGTGAATGGGTCCGCTTGTCAGATTTTTAGTCCCTTGCATTCTATATGATAATTTTTCATGCAAAAGTAGAATATATTTTCTACCTTTATGGCTTCCGACTTAACTGAAATAAATTTAATATGATTACACGAAGAGATTTTTTAAAAACAGGTGTGGCGCTAACTGCCCTGAGTGTTTTACCGAACGATCTTATGGCTGCATCGGCACCTAAAGAAAAAGCCATCGGTTTACAATTGTATAGCGTACGGGATGATTTGCAAAAGGATTTTGACGGAACAATCCGCAAAGTAATTGAAATCGGATATAAGCGGCTGGAAGCAGCAGGATATCGTAACGGTAAATTTTATGGAAAAACTCCTTCCGAATTTAAGAAATACCTTTCTGATTTAGGCGCTTCCTTAACAGGATCGCACACCGGAAGCGGACTGCTTCCAATGGGTGATACCAAAGGATGGGATTTTTGGAAACAGAATGCGGCCGATACAGCCGAAGCAGGATGTAAGTGGATTGTTCAGGCAGGATATCCTGCAAAAGATATAAAAACAATTGATGATGTAAAAAGGCTGGCCGATCAGTTTAACAAAGTGGGAGAAATTGCCCGCAACAACGGACTACGCTTTGCTTTCCATAATCATATCGAGGAGTTTAAAATGCTTGAGGGTAAGATTCCATATGATGTATTGTTGGATTATACTGAAAACAAGCTGGTTACTTTCCAGATCGATACGGCCCAGATGGTTCATGGCGGTTTTCAATGCCAT
>JAKJCD010000195.1 GCA_022706625.1 Bacillota bacterium
CGCGGGAAACCTTTATTATAGCCGTCACATCATCGACAAAGGCGAGGAGAGTTTTGCTGCGGCCTGTGAAGCCGGAATGGAAGGCATCATAGGGAAGAAAGCCGATTCCATCTACAGCGGAACGAGAAACGGCGACTGGATCAAGCTTAAATGCGATAACAGGCAGGAGTTCGTGATTGGCGGATACTCTATCTCCGATAAAAGGAGTACCGGTATAAGCTCACTCCTTCTCGGAGTATACGAGGGCGGGATACTGATGTATGCCGGACGGGCCGGCACCGGCATAAGCGAGGCTGATATGAAGATGCTTAAAGATAAATTCAGTGACTTGGAAAGGACAGTCTCGCCTTTTGGGGCACCGCCTTTCGAGAATCCGCCCGGACCGGGCCCGGGAGAAAAAATCACATGGCTTGAGCCTAGGCTTGTCGCCGAGATTAAATTTGCCGAATGGACAGAGAACAACCTTTTAAGACAGGCGAGTTTTAAAGGACTGAGGACAGACAAGGCTCCCGGGGATATCTCAAGGGAAAAGGTCGCTGATAAAGGTGAGAATAAAGCCGGGGATAAAGCCGGGAATAAAGCCGGGAACATAATCGAGGACGAGGGGGGAACGGCAGTTAATTCAGATGGGGCGGCGAAACCGGAAGGGTATGCGGGTGATATAGCAAAACCGCCGATACAGGGAGAACAAAGCGGCGGCGCCCTTATAATAGAAGGGGTCAGAATCACGAATCCGAATAAATTAGTATTCGAAGAACCGGCAATTACAAAGGCGGATGTGGTCAGGTATTATGCGGCTGCAGCGGAACGCATGCTGCCGTATGTGCAAGGAAGGATACTCAGTATCGTCCGCTGTCCCAGAGGGATCTTGCAGACCTGCTTTTTCAAAAAACACCCGGGCCTCGGCAGCAAAGGGATAGTAACGATGGATGTATCCAACAGTGAAGGGGGATACGAAAAGTATTTTTATATAGAAAACACTTTTGGACTGATAAACGAAGCACAGATGGGAACACTCGAATTTCATACCTGGGGAAGCAGGGCCGACACCGTTGAAAAGCCGGATATGATGGTTTTTGACTTGGATCCGGATGAAGGGATGGAGTTAGACATAGTGCGCCGGGGAGTGCGGGATTTGAGAAGCATACTTGCGGAACTGTCTTTAAATACCTATATCAAAACCAGCGGTGGCAAGGGTTATCATATAGTAGTCCCGCTAATGCCGGCTGCTTCGTGGGAGGTTTTTCATGATTTTGCCCGGCGGGTGGCAGAAGTAATGGAAAATAAGTGGCCGGACCGTTATACAAGCAATGTGAGAAAAGCCCAACGAAAGGACAAGATATTCATCGACTGGATCAGAAACGCTCGCGGCGCAACGAGCATCGCCCCCTATTCTCTGCGGGCGAGAAAGGGCGCAGTTGTTTCCATGCCCATTGGCTGGGAGGAACTTGACGCAGTCGCCCCCGGCAGTATCGATATGGCTGAGGCCATCAGGCGAATCGCCGGAAAGGACCCCTGGGAAGGGTTTTTTAATAATGGTCAGAAGCTAAGGTAGACGGTTGTGGTCCATATGATGTGACGGTTCCAATATAATATGACGGCCTTATAAAAATAATTGGACAGTTCCCGAATAGGAAGAGATGGTTCCCGAATATGAAGGGACGGTTCCCTAATATGAAGGGACGGTTCCCTAAGGAGAACCGCCCTGTTACAAGGTGCATTATTCATATGATCTATTTTGATGCATATTCAACAAGCTTTTCAAAAATAGCCAAAAAATCCGTATCGCCGTCATCGATATGCCATTCCGGATGGAACTGCAGCCCAACAACGAAGGTGGCATCCTCTTTTTCGATTGCCTCAGCAATCCCGTCAGAAGAAGTGGCTACTACTTCCAATCCCTCGCCCAAACCCTTTATGCACTGATGATGCCAGGAATTGACGTTCAATCCCCCCGCTCCCATAATGTCAGCCAGATGAGAGCCCTCCAGGACATTGATATCATGGTATTCGAAGTCGATTTGATCAACGGATCTGTGCAAAATATCCGTGTCGTATTGAGTAGGAATATCCTGATACAATGCGCCGCCACAGATCACGTTAAGATACTGGCATCCGCGGCAGATCGCCAACACCGGCATATCCTTCTCCAAAGCAGCGGAAAGCAATATGTAGTCCGATTTGTCCCTTGCGGCATTAACATCTTCAAGATATGAGTCAGGCTCTTCATTATAGTAAGAAGGATCTATATCTTCGCCTCCCGTTAAAACCAGACCGTCTAGAGAAGCCAAAGCTTCCTGCGCCTGCTCTTCATCCTCAAACAACGGCAAAAGGACTGCCTCGCCGCCGGCCTGTTCCACAGCGTTTATGTAAACCTGCAGATCTTCGGAGTGCTCATTTGTATCCAGATCTTCACACCAGGATATTCCGATGCTCGGCAAATCAGAACTGATATCGGTGCCTGCTCCACCGCATCCGAACATAACAAAGGCTGTCATGATCAGCGTTAAAAAGACTATACCGGATTTATAAATTGTACTTTTCATAATTCCCCCTCCGTTTATTTAAACATACTGCGACAAGCTTTCTATTTACTATTATAAATTCAATCTGTATGTTTTCAACTAATAATTGCAATTTCGGACGAATTTGGTGTAAGCAACATTTTTAACCATACTAATACAATTAAAGCAAATCCTGATTATTATCCACTTGGTCAAACTCAGAGCCTGATTCTGACTTCCCATCTGCGTAAACAACCTGTCATGAGGAGAAAAGCACATAGCGACGGGTGAAATCCAAGTATATATTTGCAGCTTTGAAGGCTGATTATGGTTGCCTCCGGCGGTCAGGAGCCGCCGGGGGCTGTAATCAT
>JAKJCD010000196.1 GCA_022706625.1 Bacillota bacterium
TGCAAACGCTACAAATAAAACTGTAACCTGGGCTAGCAGCGATCCTGATGTAGCAACGGTAGCGAACGGAAGAGTAACAGCAAAGGCGGCGGGAACAGTCACTATTACAGCAACCGCCGGCGGCAAAACGGCAGACTGTACCGTAGTTGTAGAGCCTCCTGCAATAAATGTGACCGGAGTAACTCTGGATAAAACGGCATTGACCTTAAAAACAGGCGGAGCAGCAGGGACCTTAACAGCGGCCGTAGCTCCGGCAGATGCGACAAACAAATCAATTACCTGGTCATCTTCCGATGAATCTGTAGCAACCGTCGATAATGGAACAGTAACTCCGCATGCCGCGGGAACTGCGACAATTACAGTTGAGACGATCGATAGCAATAAGACGGCAGCTTGCATGGTAACAGTTGAGTCTTCAGAAGACGATTTCGTATTCGTAGAAGGGACAAAAACAATTACAGGTTATAACGGCAGCGGAGGGGTCGTCGTTATCCCGTCAGCCATTCATGGCATCGAAGTCGAGGTGATAGGATCGTACGCATTTGAAGGCTATGTAAATGTTACAGGCATAACAATTCCAAACAGCGTGACGACCATTAAAATCGGTGCGTTTTCTAATTGCACCGGCATGACAAATATATCAATCCCCGGTAGTGTGAAGACCATTGAAACGGGTGCGGTTTCTAATTGCAGCAGTCTGACAAATATAACAATCCCTGATGGTGTGACAAGCATAGCCAATAGTGTGTTTTATAAATGCAGCAGTCTGACAAGCGTAACAATCCCCGATAGCGTTACCAGCATAGGTAATAGTGCGTTTAATAGATGCAGCAGCCTGACAAGCGTAACAATCCCCGGCAACGTGGGCAGCATAGGCGAGCAAGCGTTTGATTATTGTTCCGACCTGATCAGCGTCATATTCCAAGGGCCATCCAGCATGGCCAGTATAGGCAATTATGCGTTCAGAGAGTGCGGCAGTCTGGCAAGCATAACAATCCCCGATAGCGTGGCCGGCATAGGCCTGCAAGCGTTCGATAATTGTTCCGGTCTGATCAGTGTAATATTCCAAGGGCCGTCCAGTGTGGCCAGTATAGGCGATTATGCATTTAGAGACTGCAGTAGCCTGACAAGCATAGCAATTCCAAATAGCGTGACCAGTATAGGCATTAACGCATTTAGCAGTTGTATTGGACTGACAAGCGCATCATTCCAAGAACCGTCTAAGATATCCGGCATTGGAAAAGGTGTGTTTTCAGGATGCTCCGGCCTGGAAAGCATAACAATCCCCGATAGTGTGACCGCCATAGGAGAGAGCGCATTTAGCAGTTGTATTGGACTGACAAGCGTAACATTTCAAGAACAATCCAAGGTAGCCGGCATAGGCGTAAATGCGTTTAGAGGGTGCAGCAGTCTGACGAGCATAGCAATCCCAAGCAGCGTGACCGGCATAGGCGAGAGTGCGTTTGAGGGATGTACCGGACTGACAGGCATAACGATTCCCGATAGCGTGACCGGCATAGCCGATTATGCGTTTTATGGGTGCACTGCCCTGCAATCGATAGATGTTGATCCATCAAATACCGTATACTCAAGTGATGATGGGGTCTTATATAGTAAGGACAAAACCACACTAATAACCTATCCCGCAGGGAAAGCGAATGGTTCATTTGTCATTCCAGATAGTGTGACCGGCATAGGTGATAATGCGTTTGAAGAGTGCAGTAGCCTGACAAGCATATCAATCCCAGGCAGCGTCACCAGCATAGGGGAGTGTGTGTTTAGTTGGTGTACTGCCCTGCAATCAGTAAACGCTGATCCATCAAATACCGCGTACTCAAGTGATGATGGCGGGGTTTTGTACAACAAGGGCAAGACTACGCTGGTAGCATATCCTGCAGGTAAAACAGATGATTCTTTTGTAATTCCCGATAGCGTGACTATCATAGGCGATGATGCGTTTTTGGGGAGCACCCGCCTGACAAGCATAATAATTCCGGATAACGTGGCCGAGATAGGATGGACTGCGTTTTCAAATTGCGGCAGTTTAGCAAGCATAACCATTCCAGATAATGTGAAAATAGGAATAGCTGCGTTTCTTAATTGCAGCAGTTTAACAAGCATAACCATTTCAAATAATGTGAAAATAGGAATGGTTGCGTTTTCAGATTGCAGTGGTTTAACAAGCATAACTATAGGTGAAGGTGTAACAATAGGCAGCTATATGCTATCTACCGCTAATAATAATTTCCGCGATGCATATACTGCCGGAGGCGCCGGTATCTATACCGGTACAATAGGCGGGGTGTGGACAAAGACAGCGCCGGTTACCTATACGGTTACCTTTACAGCAGGAACAAGCAATAACGATTTAGCCGATATTTCGGGTGCAGCCGGCTATGCAGCAACAGCGACAGCTACAGAAGGGGTTGCCTATACGGCGCCGGTATTGTCAGCAGACGGATACACATTTGACGGCTGGTTCACAGATGCGGCCTGCACAGCGGCATATGTACCGGCAGCAGGTGCAATCACATCAGATATTACTTTATTTGCCAAGTTCACAAATATTGGAGCGTTCTAAAAACACGAATGAAAAAAGAAGGAAATCAACTGCCTACAAATTGTAGGCAGTTGAAAATGACTGCCGAGGATGGTAAAGGCCGAAAAACGGATCTGGCTTGCTCAAGTTGGACGTGACGGCTTGAAGGAAAAATACGACCGCAAAAGCAGGATCTTGAAATTAATGATGATAATACTGACGTTGATTATTCAAAGGTTACCTATGACCATGCTGGATTGGGAAACGCGATTAACCATTTCATACAGGCAACTGACCGGGATGTTTTAATGGATGCAGGAAAAGTAACGGCGG
>JAKJCD010000197.1 GCA_022706625.1 Bacillota bacterium
TGCATCGCGTGGCGCACTGGCTGTGGAGCGCCGACTGGAAGCTGCTGGCGCGCTTCGTCTCGCACCTCAGCCGCTGGCTGACCGGCATCGAGATCCATCCGGGGGCAACTATCGGAAAGCGTTGCTTTATCGACCATGGCATGGCTGTCGTTATAGGAGAAACTGCGGAAATCGGTGATGATGTGACCATTTATCAGGCGGTCACCCTGGGAGGGACTGGAAAAGAGACGGGAAAAAGACATCCAACCATAGGCGACAATGTCGTGATAAGCAGCGGGGCAAAGGTTTTAGGACCCTTTAAAGTGGGCAGTCATTCCAAAATAGGAGCCGGATCGGTGGTTTTAAAAGAAATACCTGAATACTGCACCGTAGTCGGCATCCCGGGAAAGATAATCAAACAGAGGAACCAAAGAACGGAGGATCTGAACCAGGTGGATCTGCCGGATCCCATCGCCGTGGAACTGGATTGCCTGCGGAGAAGGATAATAGCATTGGAAAATCAGTTGGATAAAATTCAGGAACAGGGAGAAAACCGGCATGAAGATATATAATACGCTGAGCAGGAAAAAGGAAGACTTTAAACCCTTGGACGAAAGCGAAGTAAAAATATATGTCTGCGGGCCAACGGTCTATAATTACTTTCATATCGGCAATGCCCGGCCCTTTGTAGTCTTCGATACCCTCAGAAGGTACTTGGAATATAGAGGAAAAAGCGTAAGGTTTATTCAGAATTTTACCGATGTGGATGATAAAATCATAAATAAGGCAAAAGAGGACGGCGTTCCGGCGGAGGAAATCAGCGAGAAATTCATCGCAGAGTATTTTAAGGATGCAGCTGCATTGAATATTAAGAAGGCAACGGCACATCCGAAGGTCACGGAAAATATGGATGAAATAATCCTGTTTGTTCAAAAGCTGATGGATAAAGGCTATGCCTATGAGTCGGAGGGAGATATTTATTTCAGCACCCGGAGCTTTACCGGATACGGAAAGCTTTCAAAACAAAACATCGAGGATCTGGAAAGCGGTGCGCGGATCGAAGTTGGAGAAAAAAAAGAGGATCCTCTGGATTTTGCCCTGTGGAAGGCAAGAAAAAGCGACGATGAGATCGCATGGTCATCGCCCTGGGGAATGGGAAGACCCGGCTGGCACATCGAATGCTCGGTTATGTCGACAAAGTACTTGGGAGATACCATCGATATTCATGCGGGAGGACAGGATCTGACCTTCCCGCACCATGAGAATGAAATCGCACAGACGGAAGCTGCAACAGGAAAGCCATTTGCCAATTACTGGATGCATAACGGATATATCACAATAGATAATGAAAAGATGTCAAAATCTAAAGGCAACTTCTTCACTGTACGGGACATTCTGAAACACTATGACGGAGAGGTTATAAGATTCTTCCTGCTTTCCGGTCATTACCGTAACCCTATCAATTTCAGCAGCGAGCTTATGGAGCAGTCAAGGAATTCCCTTTTAAGGATGCAAAATGCCAAGATGACTCTTAAACATCTTGCGGAAAACGAGACAGGGACATTAAGTGATGAAGAAAAGGCGCGGACGGAAAACCTCAATTTATACAGGCAGAAGTTCATAGAGGCTATGGACGACGATCTGAACACTGCAGATGCGATCAGCGTTGTATTTGAGCTGATAAAACAGGTAAACTCCTATGTCAAGGACGGTTGCTCAAAGGAGTTTGCGGAACGGAGCCTCTTTGTACTGAATGAACTCACAGGTGTGCTTGGCTTGCTGCGGGATAAGGATGAAGGGACATTGGATGAGGAGATTGACCGGTTAGTGGCGGAACGGCAGGACGCCCGTTCAAACAGGGACTTTAAAAGAGCTGATGAAATAAGGGATATTCTGAAAGCAAAAGGGATAATTTTGAAGGATACACCCCAGGGGGTGCAGATCATAAGGGAATAGTGATGAAGCTTTTTGTGATCAGCGATACCCACGGAGATATCGATACCGCAGCGGAAGTCTTTAATACCCTGTCCGGCATAGATAGGATATTGCATTTGGGCGATTATGCACGCGACGGATGGCTTTTGGAATCGCGCCTCAAGGTCCCGGTGACTGCGCTTAAAGGCAATATGGACGGCAGCTATTCAAACGAAGACTACCAGATCCTGAATACGGGATTCGGGAAGATCTATCTTACCCACGGGCATATGGAGGCTGCAAAGTACGGACCGGAGAACCTTCTTTACAAAGCGTCTTCTTTAGGATGTAAAGCAGCGTTCTACGGACATACGCATATCCCTTTGTACAGAGATCTTGGGGGAATGTATTTACTCAACCCGGGAAGTCTCACTCACCCCAGAGGAGGCCGCTTAGGCTCTTATGCCGTTGTTTCCGCATCAAACGGCAGCTTTGCGGCAACGATATTCTTCTGGGATCAAAAAAAGTCGGAAAGCTCTTTAAGGGCTGAAACCGTTGGGAACACAGCCGGATTTCTGAGAAGGATTTTTAACGACAGCGACAGACAGTAAAACGAGATTTGATAAAACGGACAGGGAGCTTAATCAAAGCTCTTTTTTTCAATACAAATCAAAAACATGGTCATAATATTCGAAATAAACAGAAAATATTGCTGGGCGGTCAAAGTAAATGCAACCTTTGACAGAGTAAATATTGGGGAGTTGATTTAAGTTTGTCAAATTCATGGAAAAAACAGGTATATTCTTGTTAAAATGGCCAACTGATATTAGAAAAAGAAGAAAACTAACCACTGTGGTCCAGAAAAAGGGTATACTGACATAAGGGGTACACAGAACCTGTTTTTCGGACAGAGTAGGTGCGCCCCCCCTGTGGTGCAGCTTCTATTGATGTGTTCTGTGGATAGCGGC
>JAKJCD010000198.1 GCA_022706625.1 Bacillota bacterium
TGCTGTGGAGGCGGCGGTTGCATCGTTTGCAATACCGATGCTTACTGCTTTAGCTCCCGTTACACTTGCTCCAGCCACTCCGCCGGTAGTAACCGTTACGGTCACACCGTTAAAGATGAAGGTCCCGTTGGTGTCATCACCTATTGCAGTCACGGCTCCGGTATTCCATTGGGCCGCAACCGGTGAAACAGGGGTGACTGCATCGGTATAGTTAAAGGACAGGACGGCTCCGTCTACGATACCGGTCCCGAACTCACCGGTAAAGGCAGAGCTTGCGATGTTTACGGCACTGGCCGTTCCGTTTGCAGAGGCCACGACATCTCTTGAAATGCCCAGAGATTTAGCGTCCATGGCGCTGATGTCTAAAGCGACGTTCTGGCCGGCATTGGCGCCGATATGGAAAGTGCTCCTGCCCATCCCGGTCTCGGTAACAGCGCCGTTCAGAAGCTTCTGAGTATTAAATTCGGTGTCATTGGCAATACGGGTGACTTCTACTGCCAGCTGGTCGATTTCCTTCTGGATCTCGGCCCTGTCGTTTGAAGTATTGGTATCGGTGGCGGACTGTACCGCAAGCTCTCTCATCCTCTGGAGAATGGAGTGGGTTTCATTCAGTGCGCCCTCAGCGGTCTGGATGAGGGAGATTCCGTCCTGTGCGTTTCTTGATGCCTGATCGAGACCTCTGATCTGGCTCCTCATCTTCTCCGAGATAGCAAGCCCTGCGGCGTCGTCGCCGGCTCTGTTGATCCTAAGACCCGAAGACAGCTTTTCCAGGGACCTGGAAGTTGAAGCCGTGTTTGCGGTCAGCTGCCTGTAGGTGTTAAGAGCAGCGATATTATGGTTGATTCTCATTTTTTGTTCCTCCTTGAACTTTGTTTTAGCTGGGATCCTTCTCAGCTCTTTTTTGTTTGGTTACCTTCCGTACGCAAGGTAACCGGCTGGTAAATGCGCGGCCAACGCACTTTTTCTATATATCGGCTAAACCGCTATATACTTTAGTCCTCTTTGGCAGGTTTTTTGGATTTTAACAAAGAGGCTATGTGGGTATAGCTTTGACTGTATTTTTGGTCGATAGCCTCTCTGTTGGCTTCTATGGTTTCAAGCAGCTCCTCCCGTACTATTTTTACCGTAGGAGGTGCGTCTATACCAATGGCGGCTTTGTCGCCGCCTATTGACAGAAGGGTTATTTTGATATTATCCGAAATGATCAGGGATTCCCCCGGCTTCCTGCTTATGACTAACATCATATCCCTCCGTTCTCTTTATTGAGGAAGGGCTGATACCTTACCTTGTAATCAGAATTTTGCAGTATCACCTGCCTGCCTATTTTTGTCTTAGGGTTCAGGACAACAGGGCTCTTGATATTGATCGACATTTCCTCAACGGCTCCGGGGACGTTGGCAATAACAAGAAAGATGAGATCCTCCGGGCCTTCCGCTCCGCAGGATGCCAAGTCCTCTTTTGACAGGATGGGCGCATAGCCGGGCAGAAAATCCTCCGGCTCAAATACCAGAAAGCAGGGAATCACATTCAGGACCGATTGCAGGTACAAAAAGTCTATATCGTCAAAGGATTTGTGGAAGACGGCAAAGCGGGTATCCTCCTCAAAACCGTAAAGGCCTTCGGGGAAATCGTATAAAGCATCCTCTTCAACGGAAACTATACCAAAATCTCTTGTGCTGATCTCCATGGCGCTATGCCTCCATTATCCTGACATCAACCCCAAAGCCGATGTCGATTGTTCCTGCCTTCGATCCTGCCATGTGCAGGCTATATTCAGTCTTCCGCCCACACGGGGGCCTCATAATTCGGGTCTGCACTCTTCGGGATGTAAATGGGTCCCCCCACATATTTTATTATTACCTTCGGCATCTCAAGTATCTCAAGTTCGAAATCCGGCGGAGTGAAGGCCCTGCCGGTGTTGCCGGATCCCGGCGCTTTGTCATTCAAACCTTCCAAATCGAAATCCAATACCATGCTTTCGGGATCGTATGCGGAGCCCTCTTCCGCTTCTAGCACCCGGCTCATCACATCCCGGATATCCCGGCCGAACCTCCGAAAAACTAAATCGTTGCCGTCGGCCCCGTTCATCTGCACATTGAGCTTGAGCTTGCCGTTCTCATTATAGCGGGCAGTGGCAGTATAAGTGAGATTGTAAACTCCGACCGACCTGCTGTGAACGAAGGAATCCGTCCTGATCCGTATCGGCTTTGCCGGACTGGCCTGGCTGACTTTTGGGCCCCTATCGTTTTCGGCAGAGCTGCCGGCTCCTTCCGTCAACTCTTTTGCCGCAGGTGCGGGTTGCGTTGCCTCATATTTGATCGATATGGGCACTGTCTCTATTGTAATAAGCTGCTGCATTGTTTCTCACCTCCTTTTGAGAAACCTGAAATAACAAACTATGACATAAAGTCGAATATGGACGGCTGTATGATTTTTGAACCCATTTGCAAGGCTGCTGTGTAAGCGAACTTCTGGGACTCAAACTGGATGATGGCTGCTGCCGGATCGATGCCTTCCACCGACACCTGCCGTTCCTGCATATTAAAAATTCGGTCTGCCATGCGTTCAGCCATGAACTCCAGGTATGATGTTTTGGCGCCTATCACAGTGATGCTTTTACCGATGCTTCCTGTGGCGGTTTTGAAATGTCCGAATAAAGCATCCGCCTTGTCGTAGGAATAGCTGCCGGATTCGAGCTCTGACGCTAAAGCACCCAAAAGGTCGTAAAGGTTGTTTGAAAACTCTTCTCCGCCTATGGTGACCGTTCCTCTGCCTACGATATTGATGCCTGCAATGGAGTAGCCAAATACAGTGCTTTCGTCGACCTTGCCTGTAACGCTG
>JAKJCD010000199.1 GCA_022706625.1 Bacillota bacterium
CTCATATGTATCTTCTGAAAGCCTTCGTTTCGACTTCACTCACTATGAAGCCTTGTCAGATACACAGCTTTCGGATATCGAAAAGCTTGTGAACAGAAAGATCATTGAATTTCTGCCGGTGCAGGCCAGGGAACTTCCCATTTCGGAAGCAAGAAAAACCGGTGCGGCCGCACAGTTCGGAGAGAAGTACAAGGATATGGTAAGAGTGGTAAATGTCGGGGGTTTCAGCAGTGAATTCTGCGGCGGGACTCATGTATATGACTCGGGACAAATCGGCGCTTTTAAAATACTTTCCGAAAGCGGAGTGGCAGCCGGGGTAAGACGGATCGAAGCTGTCACGGGAGCTGCCATTTCTTCCCGTCTGACCGCTGCGGAAAACACCGTAGCTGCGGCTGCCGGGCTTTTGAAGGCGCCTTCCGATAGCCTTATTAACAGAATAGATTCTTTAATGGACGAGATCAAAGAAATAAAAAAAGAACTTCAGCAATACAGACAGCATGAGATGGGTTCCGCCCTTGACAAGCTATTGGAAAATGCCCGGCTTATAAACGGCATTCGTTTGATCACCGGTGAATTTGAGGATTATGAGGCCGACGTCCTTCGAGATCTCTGCGATGGGATCAAAGAAAGAGTCAGAAGCAGCTTCATAGTTCTTGCTTCTGTCCGGAACGGACAAGTAACTTTTATTGTATCCCTTACCGATGATCTTCTGGACAAGGGCTATCATGCCGGCAATATGGTGAAAAAGATCGCCGCAGCCGCCGGCGGGGGAGGCGGAGGCAAAGCTGATATGGCACAGGCAGGAGCAAAGGATCCCGGTAAGATATCCGAAGCCTTCGCTGTTGCTGCATCCTTGCTGTAGGTAATATTACAACAATATTAAATAACCTGAAAGCCCTTGTGCAAGGGTCGCGCTTTGCTATAATGAACATATAGGAACACTCTGGGAAGGTGATCAATATGGATGACAGAAATACCATTCTGTTTAACAGCCCGGATAAAGACGGACAACAGACTACGGAATCCATACTAAAATCCGTGTATAGTGCCTTGGAAGAAAAAGGATATAATGCTATCGATCAAATGGTAGGATACATTTTATCCGGCGATCCTTCTTATATTACCGGACATAATAATGCCAGGAATATAATCAGGCACATTGAGCGGGATGATTTAGTAGAAGAGCTGTTAAGAGCCTTTTTAAAAAAATAGGGGGCGGGTCATAAGACCCGCTTTACTTTATGGAGAAAGCTTATGAAGGTCATGGCTCTTGATGTAGGGGATAATAGAATAGGGATTGCCTTGAGCGATGAACTGCAAATCATAGCACAGGGTGTTTGTACCATAGAGCGTACCGGGATAAAAAAAGACAGCGGGAAGATTTTAGCTCTGATCAAGGAAAACGGATGCAGTACTGTGGTTATAGGGCTGCCTTTGAGACTTAACGGCAGTGACAGCCCCCAAACGGAAAAAGTCAGGGAGTTTCGTACAGCCTTGGAGAACAAACTAAAGAGCAATGCCATGCCGCATGTTGGCATAGTCTATCAGGACGAACGATTTACAACCTCTATGGCCGAAAAAGTTCTTATATCAGCTGATTTAAGCAGAAATAAAAGAAAATCCGTTATCGACAAACAGGCTGCTGTAATAATACTTCAGAGTTATCTTGACTCAATATCAAAGAGGGAACCTGAGTAAAAGAAAGAATAGTAATTTTTAAACTAATCCAACTATTCCTAAAATCATAATTTTCGGAATAGATATTGGTTCTTGAGTATCCTTGCTTTGAATAGCTTTTCAAGCTTATCCGCCGGCTTATTCCGTTCACGATTTATTTCTTGTTATTAATTCTTATATTAACTTGTACCATTCAATAATATTTCATAATAAAATGAATTTCCTTAACGCACCAAGATTATTAGACCATCGGGTATTCATACCTGATTACCTGCTAAACCAACTAAACCAATACAATATTAGTTCCAGACTTTAATGCAAATGCCAGCGAACGTTGAAATATCAATGTTTATAGACACCAAGGCTAAAATCGCCGATTTAAGCGACTTTTTTTGCATTGCCTTATAAATATACCTTTATTTATGATCGATCCTATCAGGAATCATTATAAATACTTAGGTATCATGATTTTCTGCCCTGATTGCAGCCTGTCCGGAGAAATATCATTTATCCTGCAGATCGCATGAACGATTTTTCGCACATCCTGGTCTTGCGGACCATAGGTTTTAGCCAGATCCCACAAAGTGTCACCGTTAACTACCAAGATTTCCGTATATACTGGCCTGGTCAAGCTTTCTGCCTGATTTTTTCCGATCACGCTGCCGCCTGCAGAAATCAAAATTACAAGCAATATGGTCATAGATATACAAAAGCGGATCCTTGATTTTACTATGTATTTTTTTCTCATAGTTTCACCTCACCTAATACGCAAACATCTGTTCTTGTGTATGATAGTATCAGAATACGCGTTCTTTGTAAAGGGAAAAATGAACGATTGTTCTTTTTATTAAAACAAAAATTTGGTAGATCATACACCGCTTCGGAAAAATTGCGAATAACTTGACTCAGACTCAGATCTTCATCAGTCTTTTATATATCCTGTCTATATAAGAAGTAAGATCATGGCGTTTAAGTAATAGAACGATACACACAAGTACGGCTAAAACCGATATTGTTATGAGGCCGAAATAGCTGCCTTTGTTGAGCATGCTTCCCATCATGAGTGTGCCCATCAGCGCCGGTGTCCTTGCTGTCAGAGAAAGCAGCAAAAATGATATATACCTGAAATCGGAAACCCCTGCT
>JAKJCD010000019.1:0-1426 GCA_022706625.1 Bacillota bacterium
TATCCCTGCCGCATCTTGTGTAAATCCATCCTTTTCTTTCAGTAAGAGCCAGTTATCCCTCGTCTCTCCGGACTTGGCCTTCCACCTGATCAAAGCCCAGTTTCCTTTTAGCCTCCTGCCTTTAAGGGTGAATTTCAGTTCCCCTTTCCGTATCCCCTCATCCATATCTCCATAGGGTTCCCAGAAGCCCTCATCCCAGAGCATAACCACCCCTCCGCCATATTCGCCACCGGGTATGCTGCCTTCAAAATTTCTGTATTCATAGGGATGATCTTCTACCTTTACGGCAAGCCTCTTATCGCGGGTATCATAAGATGGACCTTTTGGAATAGCCCAGCTCAACAACACTCCGTCCCATTCCAGGCGCAGATCGAAGTGCTCTTTACGGGCTAAATGGTGCTGAACAGCAAACCTCAAACCTTCATCGGAGCTTTTTATCTCCCCTTCCGGTTCAAAGGTTAAGTCGAAATTTCTTTTTTGATTGTACTCTCTTAAATCCGAAACCATGGATCATGCTGTTTCCTTTTCTTTTTTGGCTTTTTCGACGCTAACTTTGAGGGCTTCCATCAGATCGATCACCTTGACATCTCTGTCGGGCTCGGCGGCTACGATCTCTTTTCCTGATATTTTAGTTTCAATGAGCTCTCGAAGCTTCTCCTGATATTCATCTTTGTATTGAGAAGGATCAAAGGGCGTATCCATTGAATTGATCAGCACTTTTGCCATACCGAGTTCCTGGTCAGACACCTGGGGTTTTGTATACTGCTTTTGAAGCTCTTTAATGTCGTCTGCATAGAACATAGTCGAAATAAGGATTCCATCCTCTCGCGGAATGATGGCCATCAGCGTATCCTTTGTTCCCATGACGGTTTTTCCGATAGCTATCTTTTGTTCGGCCATCAGCGAAGCCCGGAGCAGCTCGAAGGCTTTTTCGCCGCCTGTTTCGGGTACGGCCTGATAGGTTTTATCGTAAAAGACCGGTGAGATCTGGTTCAATTGGGCAAAGTGCAGGATTTGAATGGATTTTTCTTTTTCCGTCTTGATTTTTTCGATCTCTTCATCCGTTACGACCACATACTTGTCCTTATCATACTCGAAACCCTTGACTATGTCGTCAGAAGTAATTTCCTTGCCGCAGTGGGCGCAGGTTTTTTTGTAGCGGATCCGGCTGTTATCTTCCTTATGCAGCTGGTTAAAGTGTATGTCATTGTCCTGTTTTGTCGTGTGCATGGCGATAGGGATCGCCACCATCCCGAACGTAATGACAGATTTGCGTGATATCATAAAAAACACCTCCGGAGTTTATTGTTTCCCCATGAGGCATAAGTATTCCGAGTTCCGGGGATATAAAGGGCAAGACAAAATTGATCTGTGCGAGGGATCCAAGTAATTATTTCAGCAATCCGGCAGGCTTTTCAGGCGGATC
>JAKJCD010000019.1:1479-20048 GCA_022706625.1 Bacillota bacterium
TATTATAAGCTCCGTAATCTAACTCTCCCGGCTCTAACGGAGGCATTTCCGACATCTTTTTTAGGTCAAAGCCATCCTTGATGATAGCAAACTTAGCTTTTCCCGGTGAAATAGCATATTTCGGGCAGGCATATATGCATTTCAAGCAGGCGATACAGCTGTTGCTGAACTTCGGGATCCCGTCAAACATGCTTATATTTTTTTGCGGACAGTCTCGGGCGCAGATACCGCAGCTGTTGCAATCCGAAGATGCACTAATAGAAGCTCCGAAGGATCTGGCCCCGCTGTGTTCCGCTTTCCCTGCCGCAGCAAATAACCTATCTCTAAGCTTGGGGCGAGATAGCTGTATGTGTCCTGATAAAATATCTGAAACGATTTGTTTGACTCTTGCCGGCAAAACAGCTATCAATGCCCGATTGAGCTTTTCATCTTTATAAACTAAATTTAATGGCATTACTATCATCTTTTCATATATCACCGCATATCCTTTGCTTTTCAAAAGGCGTTTGGTCCTAACCCGGCATGCGGTGTTGGGCGAAATCTCTCCCCCGGCTGAAACCGATATGACCACGGCGGATGCATCCGGCACCGACGGCAGTTTTTCTACCCATTCCTCCACTATAGAAACCAGCCTGAAAGCATAAACAGGAGAAAAAATCATGAGCAGGTCCGCCTGCCCCGCTTCCATGGGATCATGATCTGCTATATCGATTATCCTGCTGCTTATCCCATGCTCGGCAAATTGTTTTGCGAAGCATTCGCAGACCATCTTTGTGCAGCCTGTTCCTGAAAAATATGCCAAAGTCAGCCTATTGGGTTTAATAAAAGCAGGCCATCCATCAGCTTTCAATTTATTCATCTTTTTCCCGAACGTCCCCTGCCTCTCAATGCTTCATTCTGTTATAACGGCCGTGCCGGAAGCTGTTACCATCAGCATATTGCCTGCCTGACCCAGCACCTCATAATCGATGTCAACCCCTATAATTGCGTTAGCGCCCAAAGTGACCGCCCGTTTCTCCATCTCTTTTAAAGCCGCTTCCCGAGCTTCAATCAATTCTCCTTCGTAGGATCCTGAACGGCCTCCGAAAATGTTTGAGAGCCCCGCAGCAAAGTCTTTAATAAAATTCACTCCGGAAATTACTTCTCCGAATACAATTCCCTTATACTCGATAACCCTTCTGCCCTCTATATTGGGTGTTGTCGTTACGATCATTCTGATCCCTCCATTCTGATATGTCCTGTCATACTGATGATCCCTATGGCAATATTATTCTGGCACACTGTTTCGTTATTACTCTTCGATCGTTATAACAGAAACGGGGCAGCTCTCTTCCGCCTCTTTAGCCGCATCATAGTTTTCTTCGGTAACCTCACCGTATGCTTCTGACTTTCCATCATCCGCCAATCTAAATACTTCGGGGCATATTTCGGTGCACAAGCCGCAGCCAATGCAGCTATCCCGATCAACAACAGCTTTCATTTTCCATCTCCTTTTTGTTTTTAGACTTCCTGTAATTATTATACATCTTAACACTCGCTTTAAGCAAGCCAAAGGCAGAGTGCCACAAGGCGCCTTTACTTGTCAAAAGTTTTAAACATTAACAGGCCGGCAGAATATCTGACATTATTGTACTGCATGCACATACAGAAAAGGATGTAAGGAGAAAACATGAAAACTATATAAAATACAATCAGATCGAAAGAGACTGAAGGTGCTTAGTTTTTAAATCTTCTTAAATCATCCCATGCAAAAGTCCATTCCGGAGTGATTAACTGCTCTCCATCTCTTAACCTATACCATGGGCTTATTTCTTTATCTGACGGATTTAAAAGAATATGAGTTTGCTGAGCCGGCATATAGGATTGAGCGAGTAAAAATATTTTATCGCCCATTTCATTTGCCGCTGCATCTACAACAATTATGGCATGGCCGGGGCTGCCGCCAACTATAAACACATCACCGATCTCCATTTGCTCTGCCGGCACAGCATCAAGTTCGTTAGCTAATGATATGGTTCCCGAATAAGCAAACACCATATCCATATATTTTCTGAAGGTCTCATATGAATCTGAAGGTTCGGCCGCCGGATAGTAACCGGCAGTGTTTCCGTCTACTTTTATCCTGTATCCCTCCATCCATTTTGTAAACTCAGCCTTAAAACCCGAAACAAAGTTAAAATGGATTTTATCATACAACCCCAGAGAGTATAAGTATTCTGCCCGTAAAAGCATAATGGCATCTGCGCATTGATGTAAATCCCTATCGCCTATGTCCACATCAAATACACTGTCGTAAACATTTTGCCTGTTTTTTTCTCTGCCATCATAATATAACACTTTTTCCCCATAGGGCTTGAGTTTTGAATTTCTCAGGAATTCTCCGAAACTATCCCCGGATACTTCCACCCGATTATAGCCTTCCGGAGTAGAATATCTTCCCTCCAATACATTTGCTTCCGGATTAACGATACTCCCTTCGGAAATTATTGTTTCCTTGACAATTGAATCATTTGCGTCCGGTGATTTTGCAGATGAGTTATTCGCATCATCACTTCCACAGCCTGCCAATAATAACAGCAATATGGATATATAAATAATTTTCATAATATCAGACCTATTCTTGAGCAATTGGGGCGATGCTTACTGTTTCATTATGCAGCTGATTATAGCTTATACTTGCAGCCCTGTCACTCCTGAAGCGGGTTTTTATACTTTGGCGATATTATTGCCATAACTTTCAGCCCATACTGACAGGTCATAAACGCACCTTAACCCCTCTTTTTCTTGTATATACCTTACCATTGAAATATACTATATTACAGTAAAAGAATCATAATCATCCTTGTTCGGGAGGGGCCGACAGACCTATATAGTAAAATGCGAGAACTATGAAGAGGCCGGCGAAAGAAAAAAGGAGCCTTAGACTACTATGAGAGAAGTATATAAGAACATCTATTTAAAGGAGCTTGCTCTGCCTGACAACCCTCTAAAATATTTAAATTTTTATGTTATCAAAGGTGCGGAAAAATCTATGCTCATTGATACCGGATTTAACTGCGAGGATACAAAAGCAGAGATTATGAAGGTCTTTGAGGAATTGAGCCTGGAACCCGAAAGCACCATTCTTTTCTTGACTCATCTGCATTCAGATCATACAGGTTTGGCTGCGTATTTTGAGAAAATGGGTTTAGTGATATATGCAAGCAAAATTGATGGCGACTTATTGAACGGCAGTGTAGATAAATCCGATCCAATGTGGCAAAACGCGATTCAGCATGAATTTTGGCAGGGGCTTGAAGAAGACCGGCTGATTATTGAGGACCATCCCGGATTCAAATTCCGCCCATCCGGTCATATCAATTACATACCCGCAACCCCCGGCGAACACATCCAAATCGGCGAATACAATTTTGAAATCATCGATTTGAAAGGCCATACGCCGGGCATCGTTGGGCTTTATGAAAAAGAACATAAAATACTGTTTTGCGGAGACCATATACTTGGCAAAATAACCCCAAATATTACATTTTGGGGATTTCAGTACGGTGATTTGTTAGGGACCTACCTTGATAGCTTAGACCTTGTCTATAATCTGGATGTGGATCATCTTTTCCCTTCCCATCGTTTTTTAGTGGAGGATCACCGAAAAAGAATAGAAGAGCTTTATGAGCATCATGCCAAAAGGTTAGAGGAGGCAAGACAGGCGTTAAGGAAATACGGAAAATCTACCGTAAGAACCGTAACCAAGCAGCTCCATTGGGACATAAGAAGCAAGAATTGGGATGATTTCCCGAAGGCACAGAAATGGTTTGCCGCCGGAGAAACCCACGCCCACCTGGAGCATCTCAGGGCATTGGGAGAAGCGGCAATGGAAGAAAAGGACGGGATCCTCTATTATTCGATGATCAAATGAGCGCCTGACCCATCAAAATGAATCAGGACAGACAAGCCTCGATTGCACGATGCGCCCAATCCGAGTCATTATAAACCGCTCTGCCTACACCGATCAGATCTGCTTTTTTTGAACTTAGCAAAGCCTCGGCCGCCTCCGGCTCTGTGATCCCTCCTGTAAGTATGACCGGTATGTTAACAGCCTGCTTTATAGCCTGTGTAAGCGGTGAAAAATATCCCTGTCCCGAAAGTTCCTTCGGGTTATATCGGCATAATCCGCCGGAAATATCTAAAATGCAGATCCCCGCTTTCTTAAACTCAGCTGCGGCGATAATGCTGTCCTCTATCTTAGTTCCGCCTGCCATATAGTCTGATGCACCGAGCCTTAACAAAATTGGAAAGTCATCTCCGGTCTGCTCTTTGATCAATTTTATAATATCTAAATGAATCCTTATTCGGTTCAAAATACTGCCGCCGTAGGAATCCTTTCTTTTATTGGTCAAAGGCGAATAAAACTGATTGAGCAGGTATCCGTGCGCGCTATGGATCTCCACTCCGTCAAAGCCGGCTTTTTTTACTCTTACAGCCGCTTTGGCAAAATCATTTATTACCTTTTGGATGTCCCTTTCTGTCATGCTGCGGGGTTCTATTTCTCCGGGAGAAACCAGAATCCCGGAGGGGCTCACAGGCTCAACTGAATTTTTGCATGAAACCTGGCCTCCGGCATGATTGATTTGCATTACACATTTGGATCCGTTATTATGAATTACTTCTGCAAGCCGGCTCAGACCATCAATATCATTGTCCCTTGAAACAGACAACTGACTGTCCTTCACTCTTCCTTCTTCGCTGACATAGCTATGTTCAACTATAATAAGAGAAAAATAACCACCTTTTGATTTTTCATCATAATATTCAAGAAGCTCTTTGCCCACTGTGTTGTTTTCACTTGATTTTGCCGTAGCCATAGGAGGCATTACCAGACGATTTTTTAATTGTAGTGCATCCGTATCAATTGGCTTGATTAAAAATTTTTCGCCCTTCT
Source organism: Bacillota bacterium (assembly GCA_022706625.1). Classification (GTDB taxonomy): domain Bacteria; phylum Bacillota; class Clostridia; order Peptostreptococcales; family Anaerovoracaceae; genus UBA1426. Next base: position 6,416 of record JAKJCD010000019.1, read on the forward strand.
TTCCACTGTTAACCATGTATATGTCCATCCTTTTCTGTAATCAACTACTTTTATTGATCGATCCTTCAAGCGTCCGGCGCCTCATCGGACTTTCCATAATCATATCATATTGCAGGGAGATATGGCAGTGGAGATGACGTCATCTCCTCTATTTGCAATTCGCTTTTATTAATCATCTCCTATATGCTGCCTTTCCGGCTTTCATTAAAAGAACATTCTGAATAAATAACAGTAGCGCCCCTCCAATTATTATTACGCCTAAAATGTTTGGTTTTGTAACTTCAAAGCTTAGATTTAGCATTCCTTGCAGGTTCACTCCCGTATATGGATCAGTTATTGCTATAAACGCAGAGCTTAAACAAATAATCAGTAACACCACAAAAGAAAAACCTGCTGTTTGTCGTAAACTCTTTTGAAACACTTCTTTTTCTTGTCTTCTTACTTTCATTCTCCGTCCAATGTATATACCTGCGATAATACCAAGAACAATATTAAATATAGGTACTCCCATAAAAAAACCAAACATGCCAATCGAATAAAATAAATACAACAATGCTAATGAAATAGTACTGAGGTAATAAAATCTTCTGAGCAGTTTGCTTAAAAAAATAATGTCAATAACTATTCCTAAAATTATTCCAGATATTGCCCACAACTGAATATCTAGATCTAACAGGTAACTGCCCCACCAAAAAGTACAAAGTGTCAAAATCGGTATAATAATGCCTATTAATATTCCTCCAAATACATTGTCGAAACGATTCATTTTCTTATCCCCCGTAACGACCCTCAATTAAGGGCTAACTCCGAAGCCGCAGGTACTTTTACTCAGAGTGCAACAGGACGTCCCCTTAAAAATATTCATAGGTTAACGGCTCAATATATAATATACCGAATTAATACAATAAAAAACGCTTAAATGAATTTCTCCAAGCAGAATCCGAAGAGAAAATCAAAGAATTAATATAAAGCATATCCTGCCAAAACCTTGAACGACTGCTAATTCTGTTCCAGCCAGCCAGATTGGCCGGTCCATTCCGGCACTGACGCTTCAATCAGATCTACCAGCTTGCCCACATCAGTCAAAGCATTGATGACAGGCAAACCTTTATATTCACTGATTCTGTCTGAGATCCGTCCTGCAACGGCAAACACGGATTCACGCAATCTCTCATCAATTTCCTGCTCTGTGTACGCACAGATAATTCCGGGTCCTTTAAATTGATTTGTACCCTCCAGCACCACGAAATCCTGATCAAAATGACAGAGCACCTGTTTCAAAGACAAACGGCCAGGATAAAGCACATCCGTTTCACTAAGCCCCCTGGCTATCACCAATTGAGATCCGGCATACTTGTGCCGGCTGGTATCCGTGCCTGTCCGATCCAGGGCAAAGCCCTCAAAGTGAATGTCTTTAACAGATCCCACAGAATAATTTCTGCGACAAAGCTCGCTGATTACAGCCTCTGCCGTGGATGTTTTTCCGGATTTGGAAAGGCCGAATATGGAAAACACTTTCATAAAACCACCTTAGCTATTATAAAAATAAGTAAAAAGAGCTCCGGCTTAAAAACTAGCTTCCTGTATCGATGCCGCCCCTATTTAATCAGCAGTCTGATTTCCGCACCATGCTCATAGCCTCGCAAGCTTTTCATTAAGCCGATAACCACATTCCGGATAACCTCTTGAACAAAAGGCACCATAGGAATTGTCTTTCCGTCGAACTGCACCTCAACTACATAATCATTTTCTTTTATCGTTTCGTTATTCATCTCTTCTCTTCCTTTTCTCATTGACTTGTGACGGTTTCTTTAAAGGTCGAATATCTCATAATCATGGTCCAGCAAATTGATGGTAAGAACTTTGTTTTGAAGCAGGGTTCCTCTTCCTAAGAGTACCTTCACAGCCTCTGCAACCTCAATCGAAGCGATAACTGCCGGTGTAAAAGAAGGATTGCCCAGCTCTGCTTCTGCTCCCTTGACGCTACCTGACGGGTAAAGTTTTTCTAAGGTTTTATCTCCCGGGAAAACGTAGGAAACCTGGCCGTACCATCCTGCAATAGCGCCATGCACCATGGGAATCCCCTCTGCCTCACAGCATTCTTCCAGCAGGAATCTGGAAGTGATGTTATCCAAGGCGTCCATAACCAAATCATGGCCCCGAATCAATTCACGGCAGTTTTCTTCTGTGATCATGGCATGAATGGGAGTTACCAGGATATCAGGGTTAACGTCACTCATCCGTTCCGCTGCAGCGGCAGCTTTACTTTTGCCGATCTGATCCATGGTTGCCAGGAGCTGGCGGTTCAGATTGGTCTCGTCAAACACATCTCCGTCAACGGCAGTGATATAACCGATTCCCAATCTTCCCAGTTCTTCGATTATGAAGCCGCCAAGACCCCCGCAGCCTGCAACAAAGACCTTGAAGCCACGGAGCCGTACATTTTCCTCAAGGGAAAACGTGTTCATATTTCGTGCATAACGCTTATTCATAGCCGCCCAATTCCTCTAAAACCTTTTAAAACTCCGGACTTTTCAATACGTCTAAGAACGCCTTTGTCATTTCTGTGTTCCTACGCCGTTCCGCTCAAGACGACCCCAGCAGCTCCTATTTTATCATGTTTTACCAAAAAGCCAAGAAAAGAACAAAGGCTGCTGCCCGAATTCCTCGGTACCGTATTCTCCGATCATGGCCTGGGTGGAGCCTGCTTCCTCCTCCAGAGCTTTGGCTTCTTGCACACAGCCTGCAAAATTAGCCATGATCATCATCATGACAAGTAAAGTTGCATGAAGGTCCAGGCGATAAAAAAAGGAGCTGCACACTAATTTTTCATTTTAGTGCGACAGCCCCATTCCGTTATCATGAGGTGATTTCAACCTCCTGAAATCTTTGAATATGCCTTCAGCTCATCACCATCCTGCAGCTTGTCATAAATCATCACTCTTTTTCCGTTAATGGCAACAAAGCCGAAGTTTTCAATTTTCGGCCAGTCAATGCCTGCCAGCTTCAATGCTTCTTCAGCGGAACAGTCTAAAGGGACCTCTATGGTTTTTTCCCTCTGTCCGTTAAAATATTTAATTAATGATCCTCTGAGTTTAATTGTTATGACCATTACCAAGCCTCCCGATGTTTCAGCACATCGTTTTACAAGGTTGCAAGCAGGCTTTCAGGGAGCATGCCGTTTTCATCCCATCCCAACACCTTGTAATACTGCTGTTTCATATCTTCAAAGGCTTCCTCCGGAATTTTCTGCCCGGCGCCCGGTCCGTTTTTCAAAGCCTCATTAAAGAGACGTTTGGGGGCGGTATCGTCCTTTGCGGTAAAGCCTTCTCTTTGATTGAACGCCCTGGCGATGTTGATAACTCTGGTACCTACTTCGGCCATATCTGCGGCGGTCCATTCCTTTCCGGTTGCCAATGTCATGAGCTCAGCCATCAGTTCCATATTCAATGTACCCCAGAAATCACAGATGCACAAGGAAAATTTAACCGCATTCCACTGCGCTAAGTTAAATACCATTTCTCCTTTTCCCTCCGGTGTATAGGGAGGAATCGACGCTGCGAACACTTCCTCGTTAGGAGCATAAGCCCTCATATGACAGGCGCCTCTGTCGGAAACCGCATAGGCTAAGGACATGCCCCATGATCCGCGGGGTTCATACTGCGGGTACTCTAATCCCTTTACCTGCATAGCAAAATCAGTTCCGCCGTATTTTTCAGATAGTTTTTTAACACCCAAAGCCAGTTCTGCTCCGATGCCCTCTTTTCTGGCTATCAACTTCAGGTATTCAATATATTTATCCATTTCCCCGAAGCGAACACCGAAATCGTGGATTCCCTTTTCCGTCATTTCCATGGCCCAAATAATGGTGTCCCCGGCACTGATGGTATCCAACCCCATGTCGTCGGCTACCTGATTCGCCTTTACAATGGCTACCGGATCGCTGTTTCCGGCGTTGGGACCGGCTACGGAAATGCTCTCGTATTCAGGCCCTTCGCAGACAACATCGCCCATCTTCAGGAAGTTGCCGCAGCCCAGGCCGCAGCTTCCGCAGCCTCTCTTGCCTTCTAAGCTTTCCAAAAGCACTTCGCCGTTATATTTTGTCCAATCTTCGTCGGTCGTATCTGAAAAGTTTAACTTCGGCAGGATTCCTCCGTCCTGGCAAGCTTCTAAAAACGCCGTGGTTCCACCGTCGTATACAAAAGTATTGTCTTCCTGCAGCGTATCCTCCTTCTCAATTTCAGCGATTCTCTTTACCGCCTCCTTAATATTTGGGATTTTTACTCCGCCCGTACCGTTTACTACGACAGCCTTCAGATTCTTGCTGCCCATAACGGCGCCCATGCCTCCTCTGCCCGCCTGCCTGTAATAGTCGGAATTGATGCAGGCCATGGTGCATAGGGTCTCTCCGGCCGGCCCTATGGAAATTACACTGTAGTCGTGGCCGTATTTGTCGATGAGCATGGCTTCTGCTTCATGAGAGCCCTTGCCCCATAATTCAGCCGCGTCTTCAAAGGTAATTTTATCGTTTTCAATGAACAGATATCCCGGTTTATCTAACTTCCCCTCCAGAATGACGGCATCGTAGCCGGCATATTTGATTTTTAAAGCCGAATGACCGCCTATTGAGCAGTCGCAGATCGTTCCGGTGGCCGGAGACTTTCCGGCAATGGCCAATTTCCCCGAACAGGGTACGCTGGTTCCCGTGAGGGGGCCGGTCATGAATATGAGTTTATTCTCCGGGGAAAGGGGATCGATGCCCGGTTTCAGTTCTTCGTAGAGATATTTAATGGACAAGCCCTTGGAACCTATGTATTTTTCTGCCCAATCCATCCGAAGAGGTTCCGTCTTGGCTTCTTTTTTCGTCAGATTGATTCTGAGTATATTATTCTGATATCCTAACATGATTCTGCCTCCCTTCCTTACTCAAATCTAAGGGCCCCCTGGGGGCATACCTTAACACACATGGGGTCTCCGTCGCAGGTATCACATATGTACGCTTTTCCTTCTATAATTTTAATTACTTTTTTAGGACATTTGCCGGCGCAGACTCCGCAGCCGGTGCAAGCTTCATAATCCACCTTGATCCTGTCGTCCTTACTGATGGCCCCTGTGGGGCAATTTTTAAAACAGATGCCGCAAAGGGTGCAGTAGGAATCCTTGTACTTCAGCGATCCGCCACGGTCATAGTACGTTTCAATCCCAATCCTTGCCTTGGAAGGAATGTACATCCCTTCATGGATAGCTGAACATACCTGAGCGCAGAGCTGACAACCGATACACTTCTCTTTTGAAAACTTCAGTCTTTTCATGGTTCCGTTCATCCTTTCTAAATGCTCCTGACGCAAAACAAAAAACAAAGTAAAGACAACGTTTGCATCTGACATCACGCTATCTCTCCTTTGCACACTGGCAGGCTGGAAGATTACTCAACCAACCCTATCGTTTCTGCCGGCAAATTTTTTTGTCGGTCAAAAATCGGAGATATTATTCTCTTTTGTATTGCCTCATAACAAGTTCAATATACAATGAAAGTTGTTAATTGTCAAACATTTGTTTGCCCTCCGACTTCCTTCAGATTCCGTCCACGGCGGACCCCGTTGTATTGGATATCCTTCCCACTACCGGGCGGATTCAGGACTTACACCTGTTAATTGCACCCATGCCGGGCGCACCAAAACGGCAGACCGAACTGACGCCCAGGGCGGTCTGCCGTTAAATCATTATTATTTGTTAATTTCATTTTTTGAAGCATTGCGGTCTTGGTACAAGTAACGCTGACTTCAGTCTGAACTTCAGCCCAATATATTTTTAATAAATCGTTCCAGTATGACCGCAACCTCGGCTCTTGTCGCAGTACCCTGTGGGACAAAGCTTCCGCCGTCACGTCCCGTGATGATCCCGGAACTCTGGCAGTACAGGGCCGCGCTCTGTGCCCAGCTTGAAATGATACCGGCGTCGGGGTATGTAAGCGCGGTATCCATATCGTCCGGCATGACGCCGAAAAACTTCGCGAATCGGAACAGAATCGCCGCCATCTGCTCACGGGTAACCGGATCGCCAGGGCCGAATTTACCGTTTCCATAGCCGCCAAGAATGCCGTTTTCCGCAGCCCAGTCCACATACCTCCCATAATACTCACCATAATCGCAGTCGGCGAAAGCATGGGTGCTCATGGTTTCGATTTCGCCATAGCTGCGCTCGTAAAGACGTCCGATGACCGTCGCAAACATCGCGCGCGTCATACCGGAATCCGGTGAGAAGGCATCGCTTCCTGTGCCGAGGAATATCTCGCGTTCGGTAACAAATTCGATGAAATTCTTCGCCCAATGTGAACCGGTGTCTGTGAAGCTCTTCGGGTTCTCCTTGAAGAGCACCTTTACGCTGAAAGGCGCGACGTATTTCCCGTTCGCCGCAAAACCGATGAACACTTCGTTTCCTTCTGAGTCTACATAGTATGGCAGGCCCGCCGTTTCATTATAAGCGCCCGTGCCGTTTACGACCAATGCGTAGGGCGAAAACTCCGTGGCCTCAAAGACGAGGTACCAGACGCCGTTAATCTGCTTGAGCTGAGACGCAATCGTCGTGACTCTCCCATCGTCGGCTTTATGCGCGATTGAGAGCTGTCCTTTTACATCCAGCAAATCATCGGGTATCGGCAGGGAGATGGTGACGGTGTAGCCTTCCTTTGGCTGCACCCTGGTCTTCGTTCCCTTGAGGTAAAGCGAGATGTCAAAGGGATAGGCCGTCTGTCCGGCCCCAAGGAAGAAGGACGCGCCATCCTCGTCCGTGTCTGTCACCTTGACCTCAACCGAGGCCGAGAAGGCGCTGTTCATGTCGGCTGTCGCCTTCACTGCTCCCGCCCTGCCGCCGAATAGTGGTGCGTTCACTTCAGTGACCGCGATGGTGCGGGCAGGGGGGGACGAGCCGCCGCCGGGAGAGGCCGTCGGAAGGAAGGCTTTGAAAACGGGGTATCCGCCGTTTACGGTGCTCTTGGCGCCCCACATCTCGTAGACCGAAGTGCCCGACGCGGTGTTTCCGGCCGCCGCCCACGCGTTCAGGGCGGCGACGGTGGCGGCCGACTTCATCTGTGCCTCCTCAAGGGGGGCGCAGCCGGTGTTTTCCGCGATAATATTATCCGATTCGTCAAACCCGTAATATGCGCAGGGAATGCCGTCGTCCGTCTGCCAAAAGCAGTTCGAAATTGCGCTGCCTGAGGTGAATTCGGTAACTACGGCAATTCCGCCTGATGATGTAGGAGTTCCTCCTATTCTACCTGCGAAATAACAGTTTGCTATTTTATCATCACCCACCTTACCTGCGATGCCACCTGCATAGCTCTCTGATGAACTGCTATAACCTGTTATTTCAGCTCTGGAGTAGCAGTTGCTGACGCCGGTGTCGGCGTTTACATCCCGAAGGTAACCGATCATTCCACCGAGCTGGTAAGAATTTCCATCGTCTCTTGCGCTGACGGTTACGGGGCCGACTCCCACATTGCGGAATGAGGTATTATTTCCATATCCGCATAAAGCGCCTGCATAGAAATCGCTGCCCCAGTCGTTCGTTACAAAGGAGACTGAGCCGTCTGCGATGAGAAGGTTTTCAATCAGGGCATCTTTGGCTAAGCCAAAGAGCCCGCAATAATAATAGTTTCCCTTGGCTGTCATACCGCTGACGGTGTGCATGCCACCATCAAAATGGCCGTCAAAGTGCCTGCTGTTGCGATTCCCGATGGGGATAAAGACCCGGCTGGCAAGGTCAATATCGCGGTCAAGCAGAACCGTTTTGCCGGAAAAGTTGTTGCCCTCGCCATCGTTGACCTGTGATGCGAGCCATCCAAGCCCTGCTGCTGTGTGAATAGTGAAAGTGTTGCCGTCTGTTGTGTAGTCGGTACCGGCACTGGCGGACGCAGCGCCGTATTGTTGCCAGTCATAAACTACCAGTTTAGCTTCGCCTGAATAGACAGGTACGCCCCAGTCGCTGTCAAGTTTGCAACGGAAGGTCTTCCCCAAAGCGTAATTTTCATTGCTTTCGAGGATTGTAAGAACTGCTCCTTCTGCACCTTGGATATCTGTCCAGACAGCGTCCTCCTTTACTTGCCACTGAAAAGTGAGGTTAATCCCGGAGGCAGTGACAGAAAAAACAGCGTCCTCTCCGTCAAGAACCATAAGATCGCGATCCGGCGGCTGCGCTGAGATCATTGGCTCGATTCGCAGAATCGCTGTCTTAAACACGGTCAAAACCGGACGAAGGGAACTGGTGAGCGCTATTGATTCTGCATATGCGGGAAGATATGAAATAAAGGAACTATTGCCCTGTGCGCAACTGTATCTACCTTCCGCATTGTCGGGCAGCCAATAGACCGTATTCTGATTCAGAAAACTATTAATATCCCTCAGATCGGAAACTTCGTCTTGGGTAGGCAGGCGGGTTTGAGCTCCGGGGTCGCTAAACACTAAGCGGGCGGTGGTCTGATAGTCTGAAAGCGCCGTATCCACAGCCGCTCTTGAACAAGTGCCGGCCAGGAACCCATCCATGACGAGGGTGAACTGTGCGCTTCCGCTGCCCGGATCTTCCAGCACCAGCCACACGCTGTTGTCAGTGAGCATTATCCTCGTGCCGTAGGAATAAACGGGGTATGTGGGTGGGGGTGGTGGCGGGTCAACTGGAACAGCCAAAGCTTCTGTCGGCATAAGGCTGACAAGCAAACACAGGAGCGTCAAGATGCTTAAAATTCTCTTTTTCATTTTTTTTCTCCCCCTTTATTCTTTAATCTGTCGATGCTAATCTGCCTACTCTCCGCTTCCGTACGGCGTTTTTCCATCCGCGCGTCGATTTTTTCTCGGAGGCATAAGGGGCAGCCCGATGTACCTTTTGCCCGGGAAGATACTTGAGTCTGCCAGGAATGGCCCTTTTCACATTTCCACCAAACTCTGGCCGTGCTGGTGCGGGCAACGCTCTCAGGCGAAAGCGGCGCGTTTTTCTCCGTGTCCCATTCGCGGAGTAAATACTCCTTGCCATACTTGACACAATAGCTGTGTAAGCTCATATCCGCCCCCTTTTCTATAACTTCTTCAGAAATTCGCATCTTACCTCCGTAGACACTTCGTATTATTATGAGCATACACCTCGAGTTAACTCGAGAGTCAAGTGCCAATCGTGTTTTTTTCGCTTTTTCTGACAATGAATTCCGTCGTATTGAGAAAGGAACCGGAAATAATGCCGAAACCGGAGGGACTGTTTTCCTTGGTAAGTGCGATCGAGCAACGGGTTGTTGAAGGGTGAATTCCCCGTAACGGATTTCAACGTTAGGGTGTGTCTGCCTGTAGACAAAAAAAGCGCACAGCCTGAAGCGGTGCGTTATCCCGCCGACAGAGCATTAGCGGTCAATTACAGGGGTAGTTATTACGATTTATGGAGTGCTTACAAAGGCAATCATGTCATAAAAATCGAATATCATTAATCCCACGAATGTTAAATCCCTTTATGGCCTTTGCATCACCTTTCAGATAACGTTTGCGGGTTTGCGAAGTTGATGAGCCTTAGCGCGACTGCGCTTGGCGAATTAATTTGGGTGAAACAGAGCGGAACCGTAAACCTTGCTGTTAGGCGAAGGATAACGCCCCGCCCCATGAATCCAGAAGAGCCACGGACGGTGTCCCCTTAGATACCAGTTTCACAAGCACTTTATCCGCAATTTATTCATAATCGGAATTCAAGTTACTTAAAGCAACAAATTATGCTCATAATCTCATGTGATCAAATGTACTCGCCAAGCTTGCAACTAAATTCCATTGCCGCTTCATATGAACTTTTATCGCTGAAGTGTTATTTCGATAGGCTGAATATACAGTTTCCAAGTCCAAGTCGTTATTCAAATTTATTTTCTCAATCGCCTTCGCTGCCGCATACCCGCTTTCCATTGCTGCTGAAATACCCTCGCCCATAGGATTAAGAAATCCTGCGGTTTCACCTGCAAAAAACACTTTCCCTTTTCCGTATTGTATAGGACATTTAGGCATAATGTGTGGCATAAGCCATTTTTCGGATTTTTCTTGCTTTTCAATTTTTGCATTGTTATTATTTTCCATATAACCAATAAATTCTCGATAATAGTGTTCGAGTTTACTCGCATCCTTAACAGACACTCCAAAAATGAGATAATCATCTTTTACATTAAACCACGCATCATATTCCGATAAGTAGGGCTGCAAATAAGCATAAAAATAATGATGATCCAGTTCAATGGAACCCTTATTGAAGGTTTGATAAGTAGTAATATAGTTTTGAGATGCATGTATAAGTTTTCGCTTAACAGATCCTACCACACCATCACATACAATAACTAACTTCGCTTTTTCGGAAATTAAAGAACTGCCTTTCAAATTTACGATAACACAATTCTCTTGTTCTAAACATGATAGAGCGGTTGTTTCATCGCGTAATTCCGCGCCAGCTTCGGTGGCTTTTGTTGCCAACCAATAATCAAAGGAACTCCGCCATATATTTAATCCTTCCTGTTCAAACCGGTACTCTTGACCCTTGTCGTTGGTAAAAACCATGCCTCGATTATCCTTCGGCATACACATCGTAAACTCTGGTGTATCCTCGTCAAAGTATCTCTTAACCAAATCCATTGACTTTTTAATAAGAATACCTGAACAGGATTTGTTCCTTGGCATCTTAAATTTTTCAACCAATAATACTTTATAGTCATTACAAGCCAATTCTCGTGCAGCAGTACAGCCTGTCGGGCCTGCACCAATTATTATTATATCGTACATGGCGATCCTCCTATGGGTGATTATATAAATAACATTCAGTTCGTAATATAAACAAATACAAACTAAAAATGCTTCAGAGTTCTGCTTATATATTACGCTCAAGGGTACGTGGCCTCTTGCGTTATCTTTCGTCTAACGTTCCGCATTCATGATGTCCCTGAACCGGACCACCCGGCCCCCTCTTCGGAGGCGGTGCTTGCACCCGGTGAAGGGTGTGTGGCTGCCCAAACCTAATGAAAAATCCGGCAGCCCAGGCACGAACTTTGCTCAACGGGCCGTCAGCGTGAGTGCTTTGTTATACGGAGTCAGCCAATCAATCACTCCAATTTTTTGATCTTAACTATGCCAAGTTTTTCTATAGCCTTTAATTGTTGCATAACTGATTTCCGCAATTCAATCAGCCTCTCGGATTGGGGGATTCCTCTTTTAATCAAAATTGCGTTATAGCTTTCCATATTAGCCAAAACCAACAACTGATTTAAATTAGCGTAATCTCGGATGTTCCCTGATTTTTCAGGGTTTTCTTCTCTCCACTCTTTTGCAGTAATCCCAAAAAGAGCAACATTCAACACATCCGCTTCACTCGCATACTTTAAAGAAACCTGGCCGGATGTTAAATCAGGCAGAATCAAATTGTCCTTGATTGCATCTGTATGAATCCGATAATTTAATTTGGAAATCTCACGATTCAAATTCCAGTTCAGCGAAAGCCTACTATTTTCGTCCGTCTTTAGACGTTTATAATCCTTGATTATGTAAAGTTTAAATTCTGCGGAAATCCATGATGCAAATTCAAAAGCAATATCGGAATGTGCGTATGTACCACCATAACGCCCTGATTTAGAACTTATGCCAATCGCATTCACAGAATCTATCCATTTTTGAGGAGACAAAGTAAATGCATTCGCCCCGGACTTGTTTCTAAACCCCTCGAATTCGAGGGGTTTAAAGTCCGGATTGTGCATTGATTCCCAGAGCCCAAGAAATTCCAAAGTGTCGCGGTTTCGCATCCAATTTGCTATAACAGCGGTTGGATCATCGCTCTTATACCGAGCAATATCAGTAAGCGATATAAACTCATTTTGAAAGTCTTCGGTATAGATACCAATCTCAATGCCTTTGGCATGAAGACTGCCCTTTATCTTTTTATCCGCCATACAATACCTCCCAAACTTGTTCGAACATTCGTTCTAATTGTAACTCGCTTAATATGAACTAACAAGCCCAATGAAGCATATTCTTATGGCATAATCAAATAAGGTCTTTAACGGCTGATTCCGTATAACGTTCCAGTATTTGCGACGTCTCTGAACCGGACCTCAAAGGAATACCTCCTGGCGGAGCTTCGCTCCCGGTGAAGGGATGTGGTACACATTACCCTAAGATTATGGCCGGGTGCACCCTTGTGCAAATACATTGTTAGAAGATCGTTAATTTTACAACTTAATTATATTGTTATATTCTTGTATCGCATATCTGTCAGTCATTCCTGAAATATAATTAGAAATTACAATAATCCCATAGTCTTCATACTTTTTCCTAGTGCTTTCTGGAAGCTTTTCAGGAAAGTCTTTGAAATAATTATAAAGAGTACTAATAATATCTTTTCCTCTTCTATCCATTTCTTTAACTCTATATTCTTCAAGACATTTACTAGTTATGTATTCATGAAAAGATTCTACTTCTTTTTTAGTCTCTGCAAAGTCAATATAGACTCTATCAAGTTCATAAGCTCCAAAATTATCAGATAAGTTTTCTTCGGTTTCTTTTATTAGAGTGCAAACTAAGTAATCCACTAAACATCTAATTATAACTTCTTTTTTTCTATCAATTTCAATATCAATCAGTTTATCAAAATTCCTTCCATATTTGTCCAACGTGAATTTCCTTATATTATCAAATATACTATGATTTAAAAAATCCTCTAAAGATAAAATATGATATCTTAGATAATCATCCAAATCATGAGTTATTTGTGCAATTTCATCTGCGATTGCAACAACTTGTCCCTCTAATGTTACAGAGAAGTTTTTTTCAACGTACAAACAATTAAAATATTCTGGCAAATCCAACTTAATTTCAGTATGCTTTAATATGCCTTCTAATACTGGAATTGTCAAACCTAGGCCACTATATTCATATTTTTTTTCTAAATTATAAAAAATAGAAACACCTTGTACATTATGTTTAAATCCATAATGAGAATCTTCCTTTAATAACTCATTAAGCCTCTTTTCAGCAACATGTCCAAATGGTGTATGACCAACGTCATGCCCTAAGGAGATTGCTTCAACTAAATCTGTATTTAATCCAAGTTGTAAAGCAATTGTTCGAGCAATTTGACTTACTTCTAAACTATGTGTCAATCTAGTACGTAAATGATCCCCTTGCTCTGTTAAATAAACCTGTGTTTTATATTCAAGTCTTCTAAAACTTTTCGAATGTATTATTCTATCTCTATCTCGTTGAAAGTTAGTGCGTATTGGATGAGGCAATATATTTATATCTTCTGAAATTAATCTCTCTACATTATCACTGAAACATGCATAAGGTTTAAGGTTTTCATGTTCTCTTTTTTCAAAATCTTTTCTTGTTATCATTAATTTTCTCCTTTTTAATTAATGTCTTCTAACGGTCCCGCACTCACGACGCCCCTGAACCGGACCTCCCTGCCCCTCTCCGGAGGCGGTGCTTGCACCCGGTGAAGGGAGTGTGGCTGCCCTATCCTAATGAAAAATCCGGCAGCCCAGGCACGAACTTTGCTGAACGGGCCGTCAGCGTGAGTGCTTTGTTATGCGAAGGAACTGATTTAACCATTTGATTCTAATACTTCAACCTTAAACTAC
>JAKJCD010000001.1:0-362 GCA_022706625.1 Bacillota bacterium
TAGTTAAAGACATAGAAAGCAAAGTTGGCGGCAAAGTGGATATCCCCGGCGGCGAAATAGTTATTCCGCCTCAAGTGCTGCCGACTGACGTGACTTTAACGGTCAGGATCATAAAGCCCGAATCTGTTCAAGACCTTCTGCCAGGCTCGTTGGATCTGAGCATAGGAAGCAGCATATTTGAAATAACCACTACCGGCACAAGGTATTTCGGCGAAAACAACTACATTTCCATCAACATAGAATTTGACTACAGCCAACTTCGCTTCGGTCAGAGGCCGGTGATCCATTACTACGATACGGAGAAGAAGGAATGGGTGGAGATCGAAACGGTACTTAAGTATAACGAAATGACCGGAAGGTGG
>JAKJCD010000001.1:372-6412 GCA_022706625.1 Bacillota bacterium
CGATAAAAGTGAACCACCTGACTATGTTCGCAGTACTCGGAACCATATGGCAGCCTTACATGGATAAGGGGATGCTGGATATTTCAGGCCACTGGGCAGTGGCTGCGATTGAAAAGTGGTTATCAGCAGGCCTTGCCATGGGTGGCCCCGAAGGCTTATTCAGACCAGATGATTCAATAACAAGAGCTGAATTCGTCGCATTGGTAAACAGGGTATTCGGATTCAACGAAAAAACCGAGGGTGCTTTCAAGGATGTCGACGCCGCCGCATGGTATGCCGGTGATATAGCCAAGGCCTTTAAAGCGGGCATATTGTCGGGCGATGGGGACGGCAACGCAAATCCCGAACAACCCATAACGAGGCAGGAAGCCGCGGGAATACTGGCAAGGGCATTTAATATCGAAGCCAAAAATCCAGTTGCGGCGGAGTGGTTTGCGGATTATAAAGAAATATCCTCCTGGGCAGAAGAAGCTGTAAGCGCACTGGCTGAAAACGGATATATCATAGGCAGGACAGGATATCATTTCGCGCCCTTGGATAATATCACCCGGGCAGAAACAATAATAATGATAGATAATGTGATGGGAGAATTAAAGAATCGGGCGGCTATATATACCGGCTCTGCGGCGGGTAACATGGTCGTCAACTCCCCTGGGATCGAATTACAGAATATGGTTATCAGCGGAAATCTATATCTTACTGAAGGAATAGGCGACGGTAAAGTTGTGCTTAACGGTGTGACCGTAAACGGAAAGATCTTTATATCAAAGGGCAATGAGAACAGCATAATAATCAAAAGCCCGGTAAAATAACATTAATGCAAGAATAAAGAGAAAAGCGACCGCCTAAATAATATCGAACGGCGGTCGTTTTTATTTTAACTGATTCCAGAGTTGAGGCTTCAAACAAAACAAGCAGTTCAAGCCGTTGTATCAACGATAATGATATCTTCACCGATTTTTTTAATACATTCCCATGGAAGGTGCACATAATTCCTGTTGCCTGTAAAGCTGATACGTCCCTTGTGCTCCGGAGCCATAATAACACGGATCTTTCCTGTGCTTTCTTCAAACATAAGCTCAGCGTTATACAGATCTCCATACCGGCTTCCATCAGCGACATTAATGATTTCTTTGTCCCCCAGATCAGATAATCGCATATTTTCCTCCAAAATATCAAATGCTATCAGTGCATGTTGATAGGGCACATTATAGATGTCACCCTATCGGCAGATATTAAAGTATATTAGTACAAACTCTATTTATTCCGGAATGAAAGGAAAAACTATGAAAGAGAAAGAACCGAATAAACAAGATGAGCCGAAGCAGGAGGAGGAGTCATCGGAAGTCAAAAAAACAATCGATGATTTCGGAGTTATCAATAATGCTTTTGATTTCAGGAGCGATATCCAGTACTTAACAGTAATAGGCAGTATAGAAGGTCATTCCGTACTCCCTCCTCAAGATAAGACAACAAAATACGAGAACATCATTCCGCAGCTTGTTGCAGTGGAAGAAAACAAGCATATTAAGGGTTTGCTTACTATACTTAATACTGTTGGAGGGGATGTGGAGGCAGGGCTTGCGATCGCAGAGCTTACAGCTACTCTGTCAAAACCGACGGTCTCTTTTGTACTTGGCGGCGGTCACAGTATAGGCATTCCTCTTGCTACGGCCAGTAAATACTCGTTTATTGCCGAAAGCGCAACGATGACCATGCATCCTATAAGAATGACCGGGCTTGTTATAGGAGCACAGCAGACATATGAATACTTTCAGAGGATGCAGGGAAGGGTGGTCGATTTTATTGTGAGAACATCAAAAGCAAGCCGGGAGACGGTCAACGAATACATGAATGCTACAGGCAATATGGCAAATGATGTTGGGACTATACTTTATGGGAAAGAAGCTGTTGAAATCGGTCTTATCGATGAAGTGGGAGGGCTTAGGGATGCATTGGCAAAACTGAAGGCAATGATAAGTGAATCAGAGTAGAGCAGCAGCTTGTTTAATCAGTTATGTCGAAAAATGTCGCAATCACATTATTGAAAGAGGAAAGGGCATAAGGTATAATGAATGTAATATAATGTAAAGCATGCAATAATATAACATTGGGCCATGAGCAAAATTAAACTACTTATACATCATAAAGATAAAGAATACACATTTGCCTTAGGACGCGCACTGGCCCTGAAGGGATCATGCTTCGCAGTGGAACTTGATACTGATGAGGAAGTAAGCTATGAAAGCATTATTCAAGCTGCGAGAGAAAATAAATATGATTTGTTTCTGGTTGACACAGAGTGTAAACATAAGGCAGATCGAGAAAACGCCGTAAACCGGGAAAGGCTCTTAGGTCTTGCCGAAACACCTTGCCCGGCAGAATCTTCAAATTACATATATAAATATGGAGGACTGGACAGTATCAGTTCACAAATACAGATCCTTTATTCAATTCTGACCGGTAAAAGGCGAATATATCTTAATGGCAACAAGACGGAGATCATAGGTGTCACATCCGGCGCCGGAGGTGTCGGCACCAGCAGCATAGCGATATCTGTCGCCAGGGAATTGGTATCTTTGGACAGAAGAGACGTGCTTTATGTCTCGTTCGAGGAAACTGAGTCTACCTCGGTTTACATGCCTATTAGCGAAGGGCAGGCCTCGATCAGCGAATATCTGTACTATTTCTTTACAGCGGGGAAAGAGGTCACTTCATCCTTTATTGACAGTTTTATAGTATCCGATATGTATGGACTTTGTGGTTTTAGGCCCGCCTGTGGTTTAAATGAACTGCCGGATCTGTCTTGCGACTTTCAGAGGAAATTTCTGGATTCATTGTTCAAATCAGGTCGTTTCAGATATATTGTTATTGATTTCCCGGCCCGGGTATCTGAAAGGATCGAACATCTCATGGAGTATTGTCACAGGATATTGATAGTCGATGACGGAAGACCGGTCTCATTGGTAAAGAATCAAAATTTCATCGATAATATTTCTGCCCGGACACTTGAAGAAACATGGGAGCGTATAACCAGAGTCACAAATAAATGGACACCGGATAATGAGCATATGCCTGAGGGAGACAGATTTTATATCGAATATGATGACGAAAGCTTTACTATATCCGATCATGGCATTGAAATAAGTCTCGCACGACGTTTTGGGCTGGGGGTGAGGAAAATTGCAGATGAACTTGAGGCCGAAATATGAGACTGTCGCCAGTCTCAAAGAAATAACCGAGAATGTCAGGGCGGTGATAAACAGCCGAAAAGAAAAGCTTACCGACGCGGAAGTCCTTGAATTGATCGAAGAGTATGTGCTTCATGGCGGAAAAACGGAAAGATGTACCTTTGAAAAGAAATCCGAAATGATCAGAGGGGTTTTTAATGCCACAAGAAAGGAATTGGGCTTGCTGCAATGCTTTGCCGAGGATCGGGAAGTCAGCGAGATCATGGTGAACGGCCCCGGCTCTATATTTATTGAACGTCGGGGAAAGATCGAAAAAATCGATAGATGTTTTGAAACGACGGAAGAGCTTGAGGAAATCATACACCGACTGGCAGGTAAAGTACATCGGGAAATCAATGATCTGTCACCTATACTTGATGCTAGAATGGAGGATGGGTCAAGGATACATGCAGTAAACCGCAATGTGGCGATCAATGGGCCCATACTTTCGATCCGCCGCTTTCCCGAACAGAGTATCACTATAAATGATCTGTTGCAATGGGGCACACTCAGCGAAGAGGCAGCATCGCTGCTGGAGAAGCTTGTCATTTGCGGTTGGAATATTTTTGTCTCGGGAGGAACAAGTTCGGGAAAAACCACATTGTTGAATGTTCTTTCGGGGTTCATTCCGAAAGAGGAGAGAGTCGTCGTAATAGAGGATTCTGCCGAGCTGCAAATACAGGGGGTTGAAAACCTGGTGCGGATGGAATGCCGAAGTGCAAATGTCCAGGGCAAGGGAGAAGTGACTATTCGGCAGTTGATTTGTGCAAGCCTGCGCATGCGCCCGGATCGCATAATTGTAGGAGAAGTCAGAGGCCCGGAAGTGATGGACATGCTTCAAGCTATGAATACCGGACATGATGGGTCTTTATGTACAGGACACGGCAATTCTCCAGCAGGAATGCTGTCCCGTTTGGAAGCGATGTATCTTGCCGCCGCACCGTTTCCTATAGATGCGGTGAGAACTCAAATAGTTGAAGCGATCGATGTCATAATTCATCTGGGGCGGATGCCGGATAAAAGCAGGAGAGTGCTGGAAATAGTTGAGGTGGAGGGCTTTCGCCAAGGGCGATACAGTGTAAACACTCTCTTCAGCTACCATAGTGAAAAAGGCCTTATTCCTACCGGAAATCAAATGAGGAATACGATCAAAGCTGAACGGAAAGGGATTGTACTGTGATTGCCGATTACAACATCTACTCTTTGAGCAATAAGCAGCGGCTTTGCTTTTGTACTGTTTTCGGCATTATCATAGCCGGATCGCTTTATCTGTTTTACAACAGTTTGATCCTGTCGCTTTTAATGCTTTGCTCCTGCTACCCGGCTTTAAAAACATATTCAAAATATCTCGCAGAAAAGCGCAGAAGGGAATTGTCCGTCCAATTCAGAGACCTTCTTTATGCTCTTTCCTCTTCGATATCGGCAGGGAGACAGATGCAAGAAGCGCTGGAGGAGGCAGAAGAAACCATGAAGCTTCTTTATGGTGAGGATGCTTTGATCAGCGGAGAGTTAGAAAATATGGTCTTATATATGGAGGAGAGCAGAGAAACCGTAGAGTCGGTACTGGAAGATTTCGCGTTAAGATGCGGTGTGCCTGATATTGTGAGATTTGCCGATATTTACAGCATCAGTAAAAGAACAGGCGGAGATATGGAAAAAGTGATCAGAAAAACTGTGGGGATACTTTTTGATCGAATTGAGCTTGAGCAGGAAATACACACACGTACGGCGCAAAAAAGGATGGAATTTATAATATTAGCGGCGATGTCTCCGGCAATGCTGCTGCTTTTAAGGGTATCCTCCGGTTCCTACTTGGCAATAATGTACGAAACACTTGCGGGAAGACTTTTAATGACAATAGCTTTCTTATTAACTGCCTTAGCGATATTTATTGGATTTCACATTATGCGCATTCGCCTGTAGGAGAAGAAAAAATGAACAGATTCTTGCCGGATCCGGAGATTTCGATGAAAAAATTTGGACACTTATACAGGTATGAAGATGTGGTTTTAAGTATACGGAAAAACCGTATGCAAATAGCGCAGACCTATCTGGTATTGGGCATTCTTTTCCTGACTGCCGCAAGCATTTTATTTTTCCGCAGTTTGCACGGAGAGGATTGCGAGAAAGATATATATATGATTTCATTGATTTTCTGTTCGCTTTTTTTTCTGATATATAAAACGAGATATCGTTCTATAGAAAAACAAGTAAAAAAAATCAGAGAGGCTATAAAGGAGGATTTTCCGGAGCTTATAGAAAAGACAGTTTTGCTTTTGAACGCTGGAATGGTCACAGAAACAGCTCTTAGGAAAATCTGCGAGGATTACGAAAAGACGGTAAGGATCACAGGGAGAAGAGCGCTTTATGACGGTTTGACAGATATCATCGGCAAGATGAGGGAGAGCAACTTGCCTTTAGCTTCCGGGCTGTCAGAGTATGCTGTCAGGAGCGGCGTAAGGGAATTGATGCGTTTTGCAGCTATCGTTGAGGATAATTTAAGCAAAGGCAGCGAGTTAACGGAAAAACTTGAGGGGGAAGGGGCTCTCCTATGGATGAGCAGAAAAAAACGTGCGGAAGAAAAAGCAAGACTTGCTGAGACCAAACTGTCGTTTCCTTTGTTGCTGTTGCTTCTATCTGTCATGATAGTAACAACGGCTCCGATGCTGCTTTGTATGTAGTACAAACGAAAGGGGTGAAGGATATGGGTTTAAAGAGTAAAAAAGGCATGGAAATGGTTCAGGTTGCTATATTGATAGCGATTGCGGTAGCCATAGGATTGATTTTCCGCGAACGCATCCTGGATTTTA
>JAKJCD010000001.1:6457-10240 GCA_022706625.1 Bacillota bacterium
CAACCTTGAAAGCAGCGGTTTCTGAAATGCTAAAAAGAAATAAAAGCGGAATGGTTTTTGTTGAAGCCGCCATGATTCTTCCGCTTATTATCCTAACGATCATGGTGATAATCGGCTATGCTGCGAATAGCTGTCAAGAGGTAACAAAGCGCATCAATGGGCATATTGAGCTTCGGGAGAAACAAGCGGATGAGTGTGTAAACGATAACCGGGAATGCCGTTTTGTACGTAATATCGATTTTATAATGGAGGAGATAAATGGCGATCTCCGCAGGGAATAGAAAAGGATCATCATCAGTTTTTCTCTGTATGGTAATGTCTTCGGTATTGTTGCTGGTAGGTATACTCGGCCATGCGGCAGCGGGGACAGCTTCCAGGTCCTATGTCTATTCTGTATTTGATTTGGCCGGATGCTCGGTATTGTCGGAGTACGACCGTGCGCTTAAAACCCGCTACGGGATTTTTGGGTTTTCAATGGAAGGAGAAGATGTCGAGGAGTTGTTTTGTTCATATGCGGAAAAAAGCTTTACAGACAGAGACGGCAAAATAAACCTTTTACCGTTAAAAATCGAAGACATCAAGGTTGACATTTCAGAGTACTCCCTGACGAACCCCGATTTGTTAGAAGGGCAGATCATAGAGCATATGAGTTATCGCGTTGTTCGAAAATCACTGAAAATATTAGAAGCATTGGCGGCGCTAAAAGACAAAGATACCCAGGAGCCCGGAGAGAAAAGCCCAGAAGCAAGGCGTGGGAGGACTTTACGAAGCGGAAAGGTGATCGAGGAACTGCCATCAAGACTTCTGCAAGGGGCAGGAGGAAGATTAATAAACATACCGGACCTGCCGCTGCCGGGTGAAATGGGGAGGATAGCTTACAACCAACTCTGCCTCAACCTTTACATATTAGAATACTTCAGGCACGGTTTGGATGATAACGGTTCGGAAGATACGTTCTTTTTCAATGAAATCGAATACATTATATGCGGAAGGTTAAGCGACGAAGCAAACCGGAACATAGTATATCTATCCCTGTTGGCTTTTCGTACCCTGGTGAATGCAGCGCATATTTATTCCGATGAAATCAAATGGGAAGCTGTTACAGCAGCTGCGGTCCTGGCCGGCGGAGGTGTCGCCACCGTCGCCGCGCAGGCTGCTATTGCTCTTATATGGGCTGGGGCGGAGGCTGCAATCGATATGAGCCGCCTGGAAAAAGGCGGGCGGGTCCCTTTGATAAAAACAGCCGACGACTGGAGGCTGGATCTAAGCAAAGCATTGGAAGGGGACACAGAGAATAACGGGCTGCAAAATGAGGATAACGATGGGTTGTGCTACGAAGACTACCTCTTTTTATTGCTTTGTTTTACAGACAGGGAGGGTAAACTGATTCGATGCATGGATCTGATCCAATTAAACATGAAGGGGCTTTACAATGAGTATTTCAATATGAGCAGATGTAAAGCAGGATTTGCTTATGAGTCAAAGGTTCTTAGAAAAGCGGTATTCCCCGGCATTTTTCATTTTCAAAACGGTGAGTTTTCGGGTCAGCATGTATACTGAGGATTGATATGGATAAGAAAGGGTCTCTGCTTATTGAAACTGCGATCATACTCCCGCTTTTCCTTTTGGCGATACTTTCGATTTGTATTTTGATAAGGATTATTGGAACCGAGGAAAACATGATGCATTCTTTTGCCGAGGAAGGTAAAAAGATAGCAAAAGAATCCTATTTAACTCAATTGGACATCATCCCCGAAGGCTATGAAGCGCAGATCGCAGAAGGCATATTGCATGGCACCCTGTTGGAGCTGCGCATGGTGAAAAGGCTGGAAAAAGAAGAAACATTATCATTGGAAGATCTCCGGCTCAATCGATTTGAATACCTGTATCAGGATGAAGGAAAGCCGGGAACGATAGATTGCAGCATCACCTACGGAATTGATCTGCCGCTGCCTTTAGAATTCGGGCGGCGTGGAGAATTTGAACAGCGACTGTTTTTTCGCGGATTCATAGGAGCTATGGATAATGAAGAAGGCATGGGGTTTGATGCTATGGAAAAACCCGACAGCGCATCTATCGTCTATGTTTTCCCCCGCGCAGGCAAACGGTTTCATAAACCCGATTGCAGAATGATAGAGGTTTATCCAAAAGAAATGATACTGTCGTCTGGAGTAAGAAATAGGTATTTTCCATGCAAGCTATGTGATGCAGGTTCTTTGCCTTGGGGCAGCAGAGTGTACTGCTTTGATAAATCGGGCAAAGTATTTCACAAAGGAAGCTGCTCTACAGTTGATCGATATGTTATAGGTATTGACAGGGATGAAGCCATCGATAAGGGGTACAGCCCATGTTCTTTTTGCGGAGGATATAATGAGCAATAAAAAATTTAGAAGTTTTATTGTAATAAACGGAGAGGAAGCAGAGATCATTGAATCTAACGGGAGACGCTTTTTTACACATGTGATCGATCGTGATCTGATCCCGTCCTTTTGCGCGACAGTATTGGAAAACTGCTGTTGCCCCTATCTGCTGCCCATGTACTTCATTCACGGATCCGATAAGCTTTGCGGATATTATGATTTCGGCGGTTACATACAGCTAAAAAACGCTTTCGAAACATGGAAAAACAGAAGAAAAAATATCGCATCCGAGATTGTTGAAGTAATGATCGCCGTTGTCAGGGCTGTCATATCAGCCGAAAATCACCTGTTTGAATACTCATCTTCCGTGATCAACACAGATACTATATTTATCCGAATAAACACCGGTGAGGTTAAGCTTGCGTATATACCCGAAAAAGAGTCACGATACCTTATTTCTGATAAACTTCTCTCTTTGATAACGGATACCGCCAAAATAGCCTGTGATGAGCAATGGGACATTTATGCCGGTGAAATGACCGAATGGATAATATCATGCAATGAATCTGTAAGTGGAATAGAAAAAAAGCTCCTGGAAAAAGGCAGAGAAATATGCGGATATCAATGGCCCCAAAAGGAAGAATTGAGAGCTCTGGATCATGAAGTATAAGCTTTATCGATCATTCGACCCGCAAGCTCTGCCATCTTCGCCGGGGGTTCGACCATTCCGCCTGTGAGCCAGGAGCGCAGTAAGCCCACGCAGCCCGCTGTTATAAAAGAATAATAATACTCATAGAGTTCAGGCTGAGCATTGCCGAGCATGGAAAACCATTCCTCCTTGGATTTCGGTTTTCCTAATTCGATGATACGTGAAAGGAGATCTGAATCTCCGGAGTTCAGTACAACTATACACAGCTCCCTGTTTTTGGCGAAAAAAGCAAATGCCTCGGAAACCACCGGCAACAGGCCGGCCCGTCGATTGTTTTTAAGATGTTTTTCAAATATCCCATGGAGCTCTACATATATTTCATTCTGGATTTGTTTGTAAAGGTCATAGATGTCCCGGTAATGAAGATAAAACGTCCCTCGGTTGACATCGGCCAAAGAAGTTAGCTCTTTTACGCTTATAGACTTGATGTCCTTTTCCAGCAAAAGGTTAGTAAGGGCTTGGCTTAGTTGCTTTTTCGTCTTTCGGACCCTACGGTCTATCGTTTCACTTCCCATCTTTTTTACCTCCAATTTAACACTGCGGCATCATATGTCGATTATAAGACAGCTGAAAAAAGATTGATGCTTGCACCCTTCCCATAATCAAATTATACTAAACACAGGATGAGAAATCAACAGCTGTTGAAAACTGGAGGCATTATTACCTTGGCTGATTTGATACTAAAATACAAAAAAGCCATATTGATTTTTATTA
>JAKJCD010000001.1:10250-40591 GCA_022706625.1 Bacillota bacterium
TGCGGCAGTACTCGTCTCTGCCGCCATGATGCTATATGTAAAGGTCAACTATGATCTGAGTGATTTTCTCCCGGAGAGCGTCCCCTCAGTCACGGCATTGAAAGAGATAAAAAAAAGCTTTTCCGGGGAAATACCTAACCTTTATGTTTATGTTGCCGATGTAAGCGTTCCGCAAGCTATGGATGCAAAGCAACGGATATCTTCTGTCAAGGGAGTTTTTTCAGTTATTTGGCTGGATGATACAGAAGATATATATCGTCCGATCACAAGTCTTGACCCCAAAAGTGTATCAGAATGGTATAAGGAAGAAGGGGCTCTTTTCCTGGTTGCCGGCGATACAGAACAAAGTACTTCTATTATTACAGAGATACGGGGACTGTTCGATAATGATACGATACTATCCGGGCCGTTGTTGGATCAGGCCACTATACAGTCGCTTTCGACAGGCGAGGTCTCAAAGATCATATTCTTTGTAATCCCTCTGGTAATGCTGGTGCTGTTTGTGTCTACCAGTTCATGGTTTGAACCTGTACTGTTTCTTGCAGCAATCGGGGCAGCCATACTGCTTAATGAAGGTACCAATGTTTTTATTGGAGAGATATCTTATGTGACCCAATCTACCAGTGCTGTGCTGCAATTGGCCGTATCAATGGATTACGCAGTCTTTCTCCTTCACAGTTTTTCCCGATACCGATCGGAAGGAGGCTCAGTTGAAGCGGCCATGAAACATGCTATGAGAGAATCCGTATCGGCTATTGCAGCCAGTGCATCTACTACGGTGTTTGGATTCCTCGCCCTGACTTTGATGAAGTTCAAGCTCGGGCCTAACTTGGGACTGGTTCTTGCTAAGGGCATTCTATTCAGCTTTTTGTCAGTTATGCTGCTTTTACCTGTTCTTGCCGTTTACACCACCAAACTTATGGATAGGACCCATCATCGATCATTTCTGCCTTCATTTGAGAGCTTCAGCAGGTTTATCATAAGGATCTGCATTCCATTGTCTTTATTCTTTGTTTTACTGATTGTGCCCAGTTTTCTTGCCCAGATGAACAATCATTTCGTTTACGGTTCATCCGGCATACACAGCGAGGATTCTGAGCTTGCAAGAGATGCGGAAAGGATCAAAGAAATATTCGGTCAAAGACAGCAAATGGTCCTTCTGGTTCCGGATGAAGATGCGGCAAAAGAAAAAGCTATGACAGATGCCATTTCCGAATTTGCAGAAATAAAGACCGTCATATCCTATTCAAATACTGTAGGGACTCAGATACCTCCTGAATTTTTAAATGAGGAACAGATTTCTATCTTCCGATCCGAAGGAAAAAGCCGCATTATTCTTTATGCGGACACACCCGATGAAGGGAAGGAAGCTTTTGCTCTGGTGGAAAAGCTGCGAGAGACGGCGGAAGAGTATTATGGTAAAAATTATTGGCTGGTAGGACAGAGTGTTATCAATTACGATTTGAAGGATACTATCGTAAAAGACGGGCCTCTGGTAAGCGGGGCGGCTATAATCGCTATCGGCCTCGTTCTTCTTATAACCTTCCGAAGCCTTACTCTTCCGTTAATACTGCTTATTACCATCGAGGGGGCGGTTTGGATTAACTTGGGTCTGCCGTATTTTATGAACTCCAGCTTGAATTATATCGGGTTTTTGATCATCAGCTCAGTCCAGCTTGGCGCCACTGTGGATTACGGTATCCTTTTCGCGAAGCATTACATGAGAAACCGGTTGTCTGAATCCGGGAAAGAGGCAGCCAGGCTGGCAATACGAAACACTTCAGCTTCGATCATGACACCGGCCTGCATTTTAGCCATTGCATGTCTTATTCTGGGGTTCATATCATCTAACGGCATT
The DNA here is from genome assembly GCA_022706625.1 of Bacillota bacterium. GTDB lineage: Bacteria > Bacillota > Clostridia > Peptostreptococcales > Anaerovoracaceae > UBA1426. The sequence goes on from JAKJCD010000001.1 coordinate 12,109, forward strand.
ATCAGCGAGTTGGGTTTAATGTTAGGGAGAGGCACGATCATTTCGTCGATACTGGTGCTGATCCTTCTTCCGTCGCTTCTTATAATTTTTGACAGGGTAATCCAGAAGACTACTCTTGGGACCTGTCGAAAAAAACTGAATGAAATGGGGTAATATAATGAGACGTTATACCAGAGTCAAAAGGAATACAAGAAGGAATAAAAGGAAAAGAAGGGGACTGATATCAGCCGCCTTGATCTTTGCGCTTTTGATTTCTCTTTGCGTCCAAAGCTTTGCTCTCTCCGGTACCGCTCCGAAAGAAGAAGTGGTATATGTCAATTTGAGCAAGGGAGGCTCAGTGGATGCCATACATGTGGTCAACAGCTTTGAACTGGATCAGGATGGCCGGATCATAGACTATGGCGATTATACGGCTTTCCGTGAAATGACCTCTTCAGGGAAATTAAAGCTGGAAAAAGAAACTGTTACAATAGATGCCAAAGCGGGGAAACTATATTATGAAGGAACATTAAGGAAGAATTCAATACCTTGGTTATTTGATATACGTTACTTTTTAAACGGAAAAGAGCTGTCGGGAGATGAAACGGCCGGGAAAAACGGCGCTTTGGAAATCAAAATGAGTATTCGGCAAAACCCGAAGACCGGAGACGCTTTCTTCAGGCATTATACGCTTCAGGTGATGTTTAAACTGGATACTTCTGCATGTAAAAATATTATTGCAAAGGGAGCAACTATAGCTAATGCGGGTAAATACAAACAGATCGCTTTTACGATACTGCCGGGAAGAACAGCGGATATTTCTCTGAAATCGGATGTTATCGACTTTGAAATGCCCGGGATATCGATAAGCGGAATCCCTATGGAAATGGATATGGAATTTGAAAATGATCCGGCAATGATATCAAAACTCAGGGATTTAAAAGATGGGGTCATCAAGCTTGATGACGGAGCAAATGAACTTCGCGACGGAGCAGAAGAGCTGTCTGAGGGCTCGGGTGACTTAAAAACAGGCGTTTCTGATCTTAAAACAGGTGTTTTAGAACTGGCAGACGGAACAATAAAGCTTTCCGACGGTATTGAGGAATTAGCCGAAGGGGTCCGGAAAACAGATGACGGTACCGCTAAGCTGTCCGAGGCCACAGAGGAACTTACAAACGGAACAAAGGAGATGAATAAAGGGGCAAAGAAACTGCTTTCCGGTTCAGAAGAGATTTATAATGGCATAAAGGCAATAGACTCCGGGCTTTCACAGCTCACGTCTCAAAACGGCAGCCTTACGGAAGGAGCCGGAGAGATATTTGATTCGGTCCTTGAGGCTGCGAACGCGGAGCTTACAGCGCTGATACCCGGTGTGATGGAATTGACGCGGGGGAATTTTGAACAAGTGATCGACGGTATATTAGAGCAGGCGGGAGGGGCTGCTTTGCAGGAAGCAATGGAGCAGGCAAGAAACGATATCACTTCACAAGTAACAGCAGCTGTTCTTATTCAAATCAGATCGGAAAATCCGGAAGCCAGTGAAGAAGAGATCGCTGGAATAATGAGCAGTGAAACGGTACAATCTCAAATAACCATGGCGGTAACACAGCAATTATCCGCTGCTCAGGAGGAGATACTTGAAGCGGTGCAAGCGGGGCTCGCAGCAGATAGTGATTATATAGCTCTACTTACATTGAAAGGCAAGCTTCGGGGAATCCAGGATTTTTATAACGGACTTAAGGCATATACCGACGGTGTTTCGAGTATTGCCGGCGGAGCTTCAATCCTGACTTCCGGCATGCGTGACTGGCAAGGCGGGATGAGAGAACTGAGAGATGGCATGATAGAACTTCGTGATGGCACAGTAGAACTGCATGACGGAGTCCTCGAGCTAAAAGACGGCACTTCCAAACTCCTGGAAGGGACTTTGGAACTAAAAAAGGGCTCATTGGAACTCAACGACGGAATGGTTGAGCTCAAAGATGGCGTAGTAAAGCTTTTAGACGGAGCCATAGAGCTTCATGAAGGAATTGTGGAGTTTCACGACGGAACAGTGACTATGGCGGAAGGTACACTTAAATTCCGCGATAAGACATCAAACATCGAGGAGGATTTAAAAGATATCGTTAAGAAAAAAATCGACGAAATGTTAGGAAGAAATTTCAAGACTACATCTTTTGTTTCAGACAAAAATACTAATGTGCTGTCGGTACAATTTGTAATGCAGACCGAAAGCATCAGCATTCCTGAGGTGGAACCCGATCCCGCTGAGCCTGATGAAGCCATGACCTTCTTTCAAAGACTTTTGGCGCTCTTCGGGTTTTGATCGATTTCGTTTTTCAGTATGAAAGGCTGAAGATCCGGATATAACGCATCAACTGATATTATTAGCAGAAAGGAGAACGATATGAAGACCTTCATTAGGAACTGGACCTGTAAAAAACATATAGCAGCCGGGGTGATGTTCTATACCACCCTTGCGATGGTCGGGAATGCATTGTTTAAAAATCCTTACGGTGCCCTGGAAAAAAATCGCAGCTTAACCGCTGCATGTAAAGCTATGCCAAAGAAGCAAAAGTGTTTTAATCAGATTTTGCTTGGATGCTTTGCCTTAGATATGGCAGCAAGCTGTATTTTGTTAAAAGCTTTGAAAAAGCTGGGATCATAACCGGATAAATCTCGATCCGGAAACCCTTGCTCCGGCACGAGCGAGGGTGTTTTTTTATCCAGTTTGCTTTTTGTCAAGAATTCTTCCATAATAAAGCAAGAGGTATGGGATGTTTGGATATGTAGCACCGGATAAACCGGAACTGAGGATCAAAGAATATGAATTGTATTCCGCTTATTACTGCGGGATATGCAAGTCGGTAAAGGAAAGGTACGGTCAAATACCCCGGTTTGCTTTGAATTATGACTTTGTATTCCTGGCGTTATTGCTGGGCGCACTTCGTTCACCTTCGGAGGAAATCAAAAGAGAGAGATGCCCCGTACATCCAATCAGGAAACGTAGCGTTGTTTACAACGAGGCAGCAATAGATTATGCGGCGGATATGATGCTGCTTTTGACATATTACAAACTGCTTGATGACAAGCATGATGAAGGAGGTTTAAAACCTGCCGCAGCATTAGCTGTTCTTAAAAGCACCTACAAAAAGTTGATGAAAAGTTACGGCGAAAAATGTATAATGATTCAGAAAAAGCTCGTTGAAACAGCATTTATTGAAGAGCAGAAATGCACATCGCTGGACCGGGCAGCAGAGCCTTTTGCTAAACTGATGGAAGAGGTCTTTGCTGCGGAAGGTATATGCTGCAATAAAACAATACTGATGCAATTTCGAAAAATAGGCTATCATACAGGGAAATGGTTATACCTGATTGATGCATATGACGACCTCGAGGAGGATGCCGCAAAAGGTTTATATAATCCGTTGCTGTTGCAGTGGGATTATCGGCCTGCTGAGGAGAATATGAGTTGTTTTCGTAAGCGGATCAAAGAACGCACAAGGTTTAATCTCTTGTTCTACCTCGCAGAGATATCCAAAGCCTGGGATTGCTTAGATGTCGAAAGAAACCGGCTGCTGGTGGAGAATATCTTATATTCCGGCTTGCTGAAGAAAACAGAAGAGATACTTGAGAAAGGAAATACAGAAGATGCAAAATCCCTATGAAGTTCTGGGAATCAAAGAAGGAGCAAGCCCTGAGGAAATCAGAGCAGCATATAAAGAACAGGTAAAAAAATATCATCCGGATCTTCACCAGGATAATCCTCTTTACGAATTAGCTGAAGAAAAGCTTCGGGAAGTCAACGAGGCATATGATTATCTCATGAAGAACGGAGGCTACAAGGCTAACAATACCGGTTACCAGGGGGAAAAAACATATAGCTGGGAACATAGAAGGCAAAGCCCGGAGTTTCGTCAGGTAAGAATGGATATCGATCGCGGGGATCTGGGCGCTGCTGAAAATGTATTAAACCGCAGCAGTAACAGAGGCGCAGAATGGTTTTTTCTCAGCGGAATGATCTCTTTGCGAAAAGGCTGGTATGATGATGCAGTAACTAATGTGCAAACTGCCGTCAGCTTAGATCCTGACAATACCGAATACAGAGCTGCACTTAACAATATGATCATCACACCGGGAAGCTATAGGGCAAATGCTTATAGCCGAGGATACAGCAATTCTAATGAGGAGCTTTGCCGGATGATGCAATGCTATTGCTGTGCGGACATGCTCTGCGATTGCATGTAATCCCGACTGACTCTATTCTTTTCGCATATCTTTTAGACTTGTCTCATAAAGATAGACAAATGCGGAGCGAAAGAGGGTTACGGGATGAATAAGAGAAAATATGCCGGCAGAAATGCATCCTTTGGCAAGATGCTCCTTGCTTTTACCATAGTTGTGATATTGGCGGCAGGCGCCGGGTACGGTCTGGCTCAGTATGTCATAACGCCATTTTTCACCGGGGAGGATAGCGAGATATCGCAGGAGAAAGGGCAGGAGCAGGATTTTACCGGCTCTGCCATCATAGCAGACCGCGTTGAGGTTGAAACAGAGCAAACAACCGCCTCGCCGACAGAGAATACCGTTTTGACCGAGCAGGAGGATAAAGGAATCGATACATACGAAACCGCCTTGCTGTATTGCATACAATATGGCAGCTTCAGCGACCAGGCAGGTGCAATGACAGCGGCATCTGCACTTGAGTCTTCGGGCATTGCGGTAAAGATCATGAAGAAGGGCGACGCTTATAAACTTGTGGGTGCGCCGTATTTTTCAAAGGAAGAGGCAAAAATAACTTTAGCAGGAATAAAGAATGTCGAAAGCGATGATGCTTTTGTCACTACGGTGGAGGTGCGAATGAAATGATGCCTTTATCAACTATGATGCGGCCTGAAAAACTGGATGAGTTCGTTGGACAAGGCCATTTTATGTATGATGGATCTTTGTTTTGCAATGCCATAAAGAATAAAACATTTGAATCGGCTATTTTTTTCGGACCCTCCGGGACCGGAAAAACTACCCTGGCCAGATTGATCGCCCAAGAGATGGATTTAGATTTTTTTGAAATAAATGCCTCTACTACAGGAATAAAAGAGCTGAAGGAAATACTGGAAAAGGCAAAGGTCAAGTTTTTTGGGCTTCAGAAGCAAAAGACTTACCTTTATGTTGATGAATTCCATAGATGGAACAAGCTGCAGCAGGACTCACTGCTTAAGGCACTGGAGGAGGGCGTTGTCCGGTTTATCGGAAGCACTACGGAAAATCCGTATTTTTCTGTGAACAATGCAATACTAAGCAGAGTGCGTTCGATTTATGAATTTAAGAAGCTTTCGACTGATGATATAGTTAAGATCCTTCATAACACACTGGACAACAAGGAACGGGGGCTTGGCAATCATTCACTTGTATGGCAGGAGGAGGCCTTGCATGCCCTTGCCGATCTTTCCGGAGGGGATGCAAGGATAGCTCTTGATACTCTGGGCTTCATTGCGGACAATATTAAATACGGCCAAACCATTGATATGCAGATCGTCGGCGAAGCGACCCAAAGGCAAATGACTTTCTACGATCGAAAAGAGGACAAGTACAATCTGCTTTCAGCTTTGCAAAAATCAATAAGAGGCAGTGATCCGGATGCGTCATTGCACTATCTTGCCAGGCTTATTGACGGCGGGGCCGACGTTGTTACCATCGGCCGCCGCTTGTTGGTCATTTCCTGCGAAGACGTGGGAATGGCATATCCGCAGGCGGTGTCTATAGTGACTTCCTGCGTTCAGGCTTCGCAGATGGTGGGTTTGCCCGAGGCCAGGATAAATTTGGCGCAAGCTGTTATTTTGCTGTCTGTCTGTCCCAAATCCAATTCGGTCATTTCTGCCATCGACAGGGCTTCCGAAGACCTCAGAACAAAAAACATCGACGATGTTCCGCTTCACCTAAAAGACAATAATTACAGCGGTGCAAAAAATAGAGGAATAGGCATCGGTTATAAATATCCTCATGCTTATGGGGGTTATGTTAAACAGCAGTATTTACCGGATAGTCTATATAACGCAGGGGTAAAGTATTATGAACCGACAGAAAACGGAAAAGAACTCTCGTTCAAAAAGTTTTTAGAAAGTATCAGAGGTTTCTGTAATGAAGATTAGAACAGCGGATCATTCGGGGATATGTTTTGGAGTACGCGAGGCAATACGAAAAACGGAGGAGCTCATATCGGACAATACAGGTAAAAGTACCAGGATTTATACCTGCGGGCCTCTGATCCATAACAGAGCAGTGACAGATGATCTTCAAAATCGAGGTGTGGAAATCATTGAAAACCTTTCTTCGGCTGAACCGGGATCCGTCATCGTAATTCGTTCCCACGGGGAACCGGAATCGTTTTACAATGAGGCGGCGCAATCAGATTATAAAATAGTGGATGCGACTTGCCCCTTTGTAGCAAAAATCCATGAACTTGTATTGAAAGCACAGCTTGCCGGGAGAAATATCGTGGTCATCGGCGATGTAAACCACCCCGAGGTAAAGGGGATCGTAGGCTGGGCCGGAAAAAATTGTGAAGTGATTAACAGCATTGATGAAGCCGTGAAAATTGATTATGACAATATAACACTTGTGGCGCAAACTACTATTACAGGTTCTCTTTGGGACAGCATAGCCAACTATCTGACCGGCGTTAAATCGGATGTGATACCGTTAAGGACTATATGCAATGCTACGGATGAGCGTCAGAAAAGCTGCGAAAAAATTGCGCTGGAATCGGACCTGATGATCGTTATAGGAGATAGAAACAGTGCAAATTCAAAAAAACTGCTTGAAATCGCTCAAAAGAACTGCAAAAAAACCTTTTTTGTTGAGAATATTAATGATTTACCATTGAAACAAATCGAATTATGCGATAGAATAGGGGTTGCGGCAGGAGCTTCAACTCCTGAACGCATTATTAAGGAGGTTATTTCCACTATGAGTGAAGCTATCACCGAGATGAAAGAAACGCAGATTGCGGATGCAATTGAAAATTCTGCAGAAGAACCCATTGTAAAAACGCCTGATGATGAAGCAACAACCGAAGCATCAGCTGCACCTGAAATCGAGCCGGAAGAGGAAGAAACAGAAAAGGCAAAGGAAACTCCTGAAGAAGCACCTCTACAGGAAGATACTGCAGCCACAGAAGTCCAGGAAGAAGAACTGCATAAAATGGACGACTTCATGGCTGAGATCGACAAACAAATGATCCTTCCCAACAGGGGGGAAATTGTCGAAGGGGAGATCGTACAGGTTACCAACAGAGAGATCGTAGTGAATCTGAGGTGTAAAAAAGACGGCATCATTCCAATGTCTGAATTAATCCTTGAGGAAGGCCGGGAATTGACTGAAACATATAAGGCAGGAGATATCATCCAGGCAAAAGTCATAAAGACTGATGACGGTGAAGGAAATATCCTCTTATCAAAGAAAAAAGTTGAGATTAATGAACACTGGGACGAAATCAATGAAGCTCTTGATAATAAAACAGTAGTTAATGCGAAAGTGGTCAAGGAAGTCAAGGGCGGAGTAATAGCAGTATACAAAGAAGTATCCGGTTTTATCCCCATGTCCCAGCTGTCTGATCGGTATGTAGAAAAAGCTGACGAGTTCATAGGCAAAGTATTGCCGGTGAAAGTGAGCAGGGTGGACCAAAAAAGAAATAAGGCTGTTTTTTCGCACAAGGCTTATCTGTCTGAAGAAAAGCAAAGGAAGGTCCAGGAAATCTGGAATGCGCTGAATATCGGTGATGTGGTAGAAGGGACTGTTATGCGTTTCACGGATTACGGTGCTTTTGTAGATATAGGGGGTCTCGACGGACTTCTTCATATTTCCGAAATATCTTGGGGAAAACTCAAACATCCCCAGGAAGCTCTAAAAATTGGGGAAAGGATCGATGTCAAGATACTTTCTATAAATACGGAAAAGGGTAAGATCTCTCTCGGACTGAAGCAAACTCAGCCCGAACCTTGGTCTGTGATAGATGACAAATACAAGACAGATCAGATAATAACGGGCAATGTGGTCCAGATCAAGGAATACGGTGCTTTCGTCGAGTTGGAGCCCGGCCTTGACGGGCTGGTTCATATATCCGAAATTGCGCATAAGCGCGTTACTAACATAGCTGATGAGTTATCCGTCGGACAAACAGTACAAGCTAAGATCCTCGACATAGACAAAGAAAGAAAAAGAATAAGCCTTTCAATAAAGGAAACCATTGAACCTTCATTGATGGAGGAAGGAAAGACAGCACCATCCCGGGATGAAAATGAAGAAATAGCTGACGAAGCTGAGGGCGTTGCTGAGAAGATAGTGGAAAAAACTACAGAGTTCATCGAAGAAGTTAAAGAAAATATTGACGAGCTGAAAGAAAAGGCAAAAGAAGTCAAGGAAGCGGCAGAGGATATCTTAGAATCTGTCACGGATAAAGCGGAAGATATCATCGAGGATATCAAAGAAAAAATTGAGGACTGATTATCTTAAAAGATCAAATACCGCAGGGGCAATTCCACATAAAGGAATTGCCCCATTGCTTTAAATAAAGGAAGGTTATGACAGGGTCACTTGAATAGGTTCTTGCAAAGATTCGGAAATAAGTTCTTTCGCGTTTTTTAATGCGGCTTCAGTCACGTGCAGCCCGCCCAGTAGGCGGGCGATTTCATCGGTTTTTTCTTCTTGATTTAATAGTTTTACTGTTGTAACTGTCCGTCCCCCTGAAAGATCTTTTTGAATTTGATAATGATAATCTGAAAACGCTGCGATCTGTGCGAGATGAGTTATGCAGATCACTTGATGAGAACCGGCTATCTGCTTTAATTTTTTGCCTACGATACTGGCAGTGATACCGCTGACACCGCTGTCAATCTCATCAAAAATAAGTGTCGGAATACCGTCAAATCCACCGAGCATAGCTTTAAAGGCAAGCATTATTCTCGATATTTCACCGCCGGAAGCGATTTTGCTTAAAGGCTTAGGCTGTTCACCTTTGTTTGTGACAATCAGGAACTCAACTTGATCGGATCCCGATTCAGTATATTTTTTTTCACCATGCTCCGTCAGGGGAGTAAATGATACGGTCAGTGAGGAGTCTTTGAAGTTGAGTTCACCAAGCTCTCTTGCCATATCAAGTTCCATCTTTTTTGCCGCATCTTTTCGCAGAGCTGTCAGCTTTTCGCAGGCGGCATCCAAGCGATTTTTAGATATAGAAAGTTCTTTCGCGAGTGTTTGCTGCAACTGGTCGGAGTTATCTATATGTGACAGAAGTTCAGCCGTCTTTTGTTTATGCGAGAGGACATTTTCCAGCGTTCCGCCATATTTCTTTTTTAACCGGTTCAACAAATCGATACGTTCTGAAACAGTATTAATAATCTCGGGAGAAAAAGAGACAGAGTCTTTTGCCTTACGGATATCCATGCACAGATCTTCGAGCCTGTAGAAACAGTCTGATATGGTCTCGGATAAATATGAAAATTCATTAGAAAAGTTTTTTATTTCACCCATGAGCCTAGAACTCTTACCTAAGGTGTCCAATGAAGAAGACTGCCCATAAAGAAGCTCATAAACTTCAGACAAAGTCGAGTAAAGCTTTTCGCTGTTTTGCAGAATCAGTAATTGTTCAGAAAGAGAATCATCCTCTCCAGGAATGGGATCTGCCTGAGTTATCTCCGACAGCTCGTACTGCATAAAATCACGATTTCTGAGTTGTTCGGCCTGCAAGCTCATAACAGTATTAAGCTCGTTTTCTAAGCCTTTATATTCTTCATATAGCTTATAAACCGATTGCTTGATCGCACCGATGGACTGCTTGCCGTATTCATCAAGCAGTTTAAGATGTGTGTCCGGGTCAAGAAGGGATTGATGGTCGTATTGACCGTGAATATCGGCGATCCTTCTGCAAATGTTGTTTAAAAAAGACAAAGAGACCAGAGTGCCGTTAACGCGGCAAATACTTTTTCCGCCGGCATAGATTTCCCTAAGTATGTAGAAACCATCCTCGCTGTTGATGCTGTTTCCGGCGAGTAAGGCCCGAATCCCGGGATCTTCGATTTCCGCAGCCAATTCTATGATTGCTTTATCTTTTCCCGAACGAACTAAGGTTGTATCCGCTCTCCCTCCCAATGCCATGCTGACAGCTTCGATTATAATCGATTTTCCAGCTCCGGTTTCGCCGGTCAATATATGCAAACCTCTTTTAAAATCAAGGCTTATATTATCGATAATAGCAAAATCCCTAATAGATATATGTGTGAGCATAGCCATACCTCGGGTAAAACAGGATCATTTCAATATGTCGTGAAAGCGTTTTACAAGATCCGGAACATTTGCGGGGTCATCGGCAATTAAGAGAAGGGTATTATCTCCAGCTACGGTACCCACAACATGATTCATGCTCATCGTGTCGATAGCCTCGCCTGCAGCATTAGCGCAACCCGGGAGGGTTTTGATCACTATAAGGTTGCCGGAAGAGTCTACCGCTCTGATCGTTTCTTTAAAGATCGTTACAAAACGTTCGGGTGAAGGCTGCTCAGCTGCAGGGCTCACAGCATATTTATAACGACCTGACGGTGCAAGCACCTTAATGAGCTGAAGCTCTTTGATATCACGTGAGACTGTAGCCTGTGTGGCTTGATATCCTGCCTTTTTCAAAAGGGATACCAGTTTGTCCTGTGTCTCGACCTCATGAGAGTTGACAATATCCAATATCTTGTTTTGTCTAGCATACCTCATGGCATCCTCCGTGTTTACTTGTTAATGACAATTGAATATTTATGCGGCCGTTTATTTGTTTACATTATAGCACAGGAAACTTGGATAGAAAAGGTTATTATGTTATAATCATTTTGACTTTTAGAGAGTATTAAAGACCGGCGGGAGATCAGGATGAGGATAATGGGTATAGACCCGGGTTTTGCCATTGTAGGTTACGGTATTGTGGACATGGAGGGCAGCCGTTTCACTGCTTGCTCTTATGGTGCTATCACCACCGATAAGGATATGGATATGCCCGACAGGTTAAAACATATATATTGCAGGCTTATGGAGATAATCGATGAATACCGTCCGGAGACTGTTGCAATAGAAGAACTGTTTTTCAATAAAAATGCAAAAACTGCTATTACCGTAGGTCAGGCAAGGGGAGTAGCCGTATTGGCATGTGCAAACTCCGGGCTGGAAATCTTCGAATATACTCCGCTTCAAATCAAACAGGGCCTGATAGGTTTCGGCCGGGCAGAAAAAGAGCAGGTGCAGTTTATGGTAAAGGCCATCCTTCATTTATCGGAGATGCCAAAGCAGGACGATACAGCGGATGCCCTGGCTGCCGCTATCTGCCACGGTAATTCCTCAACCTGCCTGAGACGTATCAAGGGTGGCATCGGACGGAATGCCGGGAAAAGGAAAAATGGAGGGACATCCATATGATCCATTATTTACGAGGGAACATCACCATGAGCTTCGACGGAGGTATTGTAGTGGAGACGTGCGGCGTGGGCTATAAAGTTTTTGTGCCTGATAATTCTCCGCTTTACACATATAAAAGTAAAGATGAGGTTACGGTTTTCACTGCCATGATCGTACGTGAGGATGACATAAGTATTTACGGTTTTCATGACAGCGACTCTCTTGACCTATTCCTGCTCCTGCGAACCGTAAACGGGGTGGGAGCAAAGGCTGCGCTCTCCGTTTTATCATGGATCCCAGTAGAGCATGTCAAGAAGGCGATAGCTTTTGAAGATCCGGCTACCCTCACAAAAGCAAACGGAATCGGTAAAAAGACGGCCCAGCGTATTGTTTTAGAATTGAAAGATAAAATAGGGAGTTTTGGAGAACTGTCGGATCTCGCCGGAGATACTGGACTCGAAAGCGGAAGAGCAGAAGCTGTCAATGCCCTCATTGGCCTGGGCTACAGCCGAAGCGAGGCTATCAGCGCCATAGGTGCAATAAGCGATGACAATCTTCCCACGGAAGAATATATACGCCAGGCCTTGAGAAGGACATAGGAGAAACACGATGGATTATGAAGACAGGATCGTTGAAACCAGGCTTAATAATGATGAAGAAGAACTGGAATCGACTCTCAGGCCTAAGTATTTCAGTGAATACATAGGACAAAAGGGCGTTACGGACAATCTTAAGATATATATCGAAGCGGCAAAGATGCGCAGGGAGCCCCTCGACCATGTTCTCTTTTACGGCCCGCCGGGCCTGGGCAAAACGACCTTGGCAGGGATAATAGCAAATGAATTGGGAGTCGATCTAAGGATCACTTCAGGTCCGGCTATCGAAAGGGCAGGGGACCTGGCGGCAATACTGACAAATCTCAATGACAACGATGTCTTATTCATTGACGAGATCCATAGATTGAACCGCTCCGTAGAAGAAGTTTTGTATTCCGCCATGGAAGACTTTGCCCTGGATATAATTATCGGAAAAGGCCCCTCCGCAAGATCTATAAGGCTGGACCTGGCGAAGTTTACTCTTATCGGAGCAACGACCCGAGCCGGCAGCCTTTCGGCTCCCCTGCGAGACCGTTTTGGGGTTATCAGCAAATTCGATATGTACACCGTGGAAGAGCTTTCTGAGATAATAAGACGCTCCGCCGGGATATTGAATATCAGTATCGATGAACCTTCTTTAGCGGAACTGGCAAGAAGATCCAGAGGAACTCCAAGGGTAGCAAACCGCCTGCTGAAACGAGTAAGAGATTTCAGCCAGGTAAAGGGTTCCGGCATCATAGATACGAAGATAACGGATAAAACCCTGAAAGCACTGGGGATAGACGAGCGAGGTCTGGAAAGCCTTGACAGGGATATTCTTTCGATAATAATCCAACGGTTTAACGGAGGGCCTGTAGGCATAGATACCATTGCGGCTTCCATCGGTGAGGAACGGATCACTATTGAAGATGTATACGAACCGTACTTATTGCAGGCAGGCTTCCTTCACCGTACACAAAAGGGGAGAATGGTTTCTGCGGAAGCCTATCGGCATTTAGGTTTAGCTCAGCCCTGCGACGGACAAATATCCTTTGACGATTGAGTAAAGAGCTGTGATGAGGTGGCAAAATGGTAAAAATTAAGCTTTGTACAGTAATACAAATAGTGGCGCTTTTGGGCACGATTTCGTTATTATCATTTTTTTATCCGATTGAGGTAAGAGCAGCCGAAGACACGGAGGGCATTAAAATCGGATTAAAATATGGTTTAAATGCCGTAACTCAGTGCGTCATCACTTCTCCTACAGGTTTTATTCTTGGTACGCTCGAAGACGGAGGCTTTTCCGAAACCCTTCCGCTTCCGGCATATAAAGAAGTTACCGCAGCCGCAAAAAGCGGTCATGTGGAGTTAAGGGACGAAGCCGGCGTGCTTCTGTCGGCTGATATAGGGGTCAACGGCTGCATAATGCCTTATGAATCAGCAGAAGGGCAACTGATCTCATTGAATGGGCAGAAATACCGCGGTGGAATATTGTTAAAGACAGATAGCGGTAATAAGCTTACAGTGATCAATTACCTGACTATGGAAGAGTATCTTTATGGAGTGATCCCCGGAGAGATGCATCATGATAATCCGCTGGAAGCTTTAAAGGCGCAGGCTGTTGCGGCAAGGACCTTTGCGATCATTAATAAAGCTGTGTCTGAGACGAGGGGAATGATGATTTATTATCAGAACGAACCGGCAGCCGCATTTTATTCTAAAAACAGCGGCGGGCACACACAGAATTCCGAGGATGTATGGTCAACAGCTTCCCCGCATTTGCGCGGTATTGCAGATCAATACAGCCCTGATCTTCCATGGCAGTCGACAATGAGTTTTGAAACACTGAGGCAGAAGCTGATACAAGAGGAGGGGGACCCGGGGGCTGTGATATCGGTTCGTATAGGCGAGCGTGATGCCTCGGGGGCTGTCGCTTCTTTGATTATTAAAGGGAAGGATAAGGAAGTAAATCTGACAAAATCGAGGGTACGGGCTGTTTTGGGAACTTCATTAGTCAAATCGCGGCATTTTTGCATAGGGGATACATACGAAAAAAGCAATCAGCCGGATACCGGCAGCCTGGCACTGCTTTCCGCTCAGGGTATCAAAAATGCGACAAACTCGGACCGGGTCTATTTATTAAACGGGGATGGAAAACTGAATACATCAGATCTAATCTCGTTGAAAATTACCAAGGAGAACAGGGCAGTGGATTTGGAATCGTTTTCGAGTAATACAGCAAAATTTGATGACAGTAAAATAGCTGCTGACGGGTCTTTGACATTGACCGGTTTAGGATACGGTCACGGGGTTGGGATGGCTCAGGATGGTGCGATCATCATGGCAAGGCAGGGTAAAAGCTTTATGGAAATATTAAAATACTATTATACCGGTATTGAGGTCTATTGATGCATATAAACGATTTTGACTATGAATTGCCAGAAGGTCTCATTGCACAGTATCCGGTCTCAAACAGAGAAAATTCACGGTTGATGGTAGTCCACAGGGAGAGCGGATCGATAGAACATAAGTACTTTTATAATATTACGGATTACATTTCACCCGGTGACTGCCTGGTTTTAAACAACTCTAAAGTATTGCCGGCACGCCTTGCGGGGAAAAAGGACTCTACGGGGATAGAGGTGGAGTTCCTTCTGCTGCGGCGTAAATTTGGTGATGTCTGGGAGACTATGGTCCGACCGGGGAGAAGAATAAAGCCCGGCGATATTATCCGCTTTTCCGATGCTCCCTTTTTATCTGCAAAGATAGTGGATTATGGAGAAGATGGCACAAGGATAGTCGAGTTCAGATACGAAACAACCTTTATGGAGGTATTGGAACGCGTGGGGAAGATGCCTCTGCCGCCATACATCAGGCGTGAAAGCAGAGAGAGTGATAAGGAAAGATATCAGACGGTTTACAGCAAAGAAGAAGGGTCCGTGGCTGCTCCAACAGCAGGGCTTCATTTTACAGAGGCTCTTCTGGACCAAATAAAAGAAAAGGGTGTTTCGATCGCCTGTGTAACATTGCATGTGGGTATAGGTACATTTCGACCTGTGAAATGTGAAAATATAGAAGAGCACAAAATGCACTTTGAAGAATACCGGATCGATGAAAACACTGCCAATATTATCAATAAGGTCAAGGCTTCCGGCGGTAAGGTGTTTTCTGTTGGAACGACATCCACCAGAACCCTGGAGAGTGCGGTTTCTGCGGACGGGAAGGTCAAAGCGGGTCATGGGGATACAGATATTTTTATCTATCCGGGCCATACATTCAAAATAGTAGATCATCAAATAACAAATTTTCATTTGCCGAAATCTACACTGATGATGTTGGTAGCAGCCTTTTATGATCGCAAGAGGATCCTTAACGCATACGAGATTGCTGTAGAGCAAGGATATAGATTTTTCAGCTACGGCGACGCAATGCTGATCCTTTAAGTGAAAGGAGACCAATGAACGCAGTAACCTTTGAACTGAAAAAAGAATGCAGCCGCACAAAGGCTCGCAGAGGACAATTAAAGACTCCTCACGGAGTAATCGAAACACCAGTGTTTATGCCGGTCGGTACTGCAGCTACTATCAAGGCCATGAGGCCGGAAGAGGTCAAGGAATCAGGAGCATGTATAATACTTTCTAATACCTATCATCTGTACCTTCGCCCCGGTCATGAAATAGTACGGGAAGCAGGGGGACTGCATAAATTCATGAATTGGGACAGAGCTATCCTCACCGACAGCGGGGGGTATCAGGTATTCAGTCTGGGTGATTTGCGGAAAATTACAGAGGAGGGAGTGACCTTCCGTTCCCATATAGATGGATCGACCCATATATTTACACCTGAAAAATCCATCGAGGTTCAGAATGCCTTAGGGTCTGACATAATAATGGCCTTTGACGAGTGCGCTCCTTATCCTGCGGATAAAGCATATGTTAAACAATCTATGGAACGAACTGCAAGATGGTTGGCCCGTTGTAAAAAAGCGCATAGAAATACAGAAGAGCAATCTCTTTTTGGCATCATGCAGGGAGGAATGTATCCGGATCTGCGCAGGCAAAGTGCGGAGGAGATCGTAGAGATGGATCTTCCTGGATATGCTGTGGGGGGACTGTCCGTTGGCGAGCCAAAGGAATTGATGTACGAAGTAATGGACCATTGCCTCGACTGTCTGCCAAATAACAAGCCACGGTATCTGATGGGGGTTGGAAGTCCGGACTGCCTGCTTGAAGGTGTGGAGCGAGGCATTGATATGTTTGACTGCGTGCTGCCGACCAGGATCGCAAGAAACGGAATGGCAATGACGTCTCATGGAAGAGTTTCTATAAAGAATGCAAAATATGAGAGGGATTTTAATGCCCTGGACCCGGAATGCAGCTGTTATACCTGCAGGAATTATTCCAGGGCGTATCTGCGCCATCTTTTTAAAGCAAACGAGATACTTTCTTCTATGCTTTTAAGCAACCATAATTTACACTTTCTGGTCAATATGATGGGGAAGATCAGAAATGCTATCGAGGAAGATCGTTTTTTAGAGTACAAGAAAGAATTCTATTTAAAATACGGAAAGTTTTAGCAGATTAGCCCATCAAGCTGCGTCGATTTAGCAGCATTCCGGCGACAAACGAATACCTGAACAAAAGGAGTGAATCATATGCCGATTATTGTACCAAAAGGCTTGCCAGCATTTGGAGTTTTAAAAGAAGAAAATGTTTTTGTCATGAATCAGCTGAGAGCTGAAACCCAGGACATACGTCCCTTGGAGATAGCAATAGTAAATCTGATGCCGACAAAAGAGGTCACTGAAACACAGCTTATCAGGCTTCTTGCGAATACCCCCCTGCAAGTTAATCTCAAGCTCCTCACCATGGAATCTCATGATTCTAAAACCACCAAAAAAGAGCATCTTGAAAATTTCTATAATACCTTTGAAGAAATCAAAAATCAACGCTTTGATGGCATGATCATCACAGGAGCGCCGGTAGAGTTTTTACCTTATGAAGAAGTAGATTATTGGAAAGAGCTATCGGAGATCATGGAATACAACAGAAATAATGTCTTCAGTGTTCTTCACATTTGCTGGGGAGCTCAGGCGGCAATGTACTACCATTATGGAATCGATAAATATGTGCTTCCGGAAAAATTATTCGGAGTTTTTCCGCATATTGTTAAAGATACAAAGTCAGAGCTGATGCGCGGTTTTGATGAAGTGTTTTATGCCCCGCACAGCCGCCATACCCAAGTCAGAAAGGAAGACATACTGGGCATACCCGAGCTGATCATCTTGGCGGAATCGGAAATTGCAGGAGCTCATATCGTTGCAACGAAAGACAAGCGCATGATATTCGTACAGGGCCATGCCGAATACGACAGCGATACCTTACGCCTTGAGTATGAACGTGACATAAGAAAAGGGATGGATATTGAAGTTCCTTGTAACTATTTTGAAATGGATGATCCATCGAAAAAAGTGCTGGTTCGTTGGAAAGGGCATGCAAACCTCTTCTTTGCAAATTGGCTAAATTACGTTTATCAGGAAACTCCATATGATCTTAATAAACTGGACGAGTTAAGATAACAAAACTAATTTCTATCTAAGACTTTGATGAAAGGGGCTAAGGCAATTGGATTTATGTTTGCACCGAGTTGACTGCGGAGGCTGCATCTATCAGGGAGTGCCTTACAAAGAACAGCTGCAGCTGAAAGCAAAGGATGTTCTCCGCCATTTTAAAGACAATCTGGTGTCATTTGATGATTTTTTAGGCATTGAGGGCAGCCCGGAGCTTTATGCCTATCGCAATAAGATGGAATACACTTTCGGTGATGAAGTGAAAGGCGGGCCTATGACCCTGGGGCTTCATAAGCAGGGGCGATTTATGTCCATTCTTACAACAGACCAGTGTCAGCTGGTGGTTCAGGACTTTAACAGGATAATTAAAGCAACGTTAGATTTTTGTCTGGAAAAGGGGTATCCTTTCTATCACAAAAGAAGCCGTAAAGGATTGCTCCGGAATCTGATCCTTAGAAAAGGCCGGCGAACCGGAGAAATACTGGTCAATATAGTCACCAGCACCCAATTATATTTCGATGGCCCGGCATATGCTGATATGCTCAATGATTTAGAGCTTGAAGATCAGCTTGTCGGAATCCTGCATACAGAAAATGATAATCTCGCAGATGCAGTAGTGTGTGATAAGTTAAATATTCTATCCGGAAGGGATTATTACTATGAAGAACTGATGGGCCTGAAATTTCGTGTCAGTGCTTTCTCTTTCTTTCAGACCAACGTTTTGGCGGCAGAACGATTATACACAGAATCACTATCATTGATCTCTGACCTGGCCGGGAAGACGGTCTTCGATCTTTATTCCGGCACGGGTACGATCGCCCAGGCGGCAGCGCTGCAAGCAAAAAAAGTCATAGGTATAGAACTGGTGGGAGAGGCAGTGGAGGCGGCAAGGTCAAATGCAAATATGAACGGCTTGCCAAACTGTAACTTCATAGCCGGAGATGTCAAAATAATTCTAGACCAAATAGAGGAAAAACCGGATGTGATCATTATGGATCCGCCAAGGTCAGGCGTACAGCCCAAGGCTTTGGAAAAAATACTGAACTATGGGGTCAAACAAATTATTTACGTCTCATGCAACCCTAAGTCATTGGCCCAAAACCTTGCAACCGCAATGCTTTTCGGGTACCGAGTCAAAACGCTGAAAGCCTATGACAACTTCCCTTTTACAAGCCATACGGAGTGCGTGGTAATGATATCAAGGGATTGAGTGCCTGTATCTTTAATTCCCGGCAGTGTATAAAGTGAAAAGTAAGAAGATATTTGAAAGATAAGCCAAAACGCCGGGTAAGTATCCGGGTTTTTTGGCTATTGCTGTAAAATTGGCAGGGAAACCCATAAAACCTGTTGATATGACCAGATATTTGTCTGCGGAAAAATGTTGCCTGACAGTAAGTGAGTATATAGAATTCTATTGAGGGAGTCTTATTGCTTTCTGATCTATTTGATTAATCCACTGGAGGTCGAAGGAATTGAGGGTTCTTATCGTTGATAATCAACCCCTGGTGCGGAAGGGAATATTGCAGGTCCTTTTTTCCGAAAGAGAAAATCAACAGTTTATAGAAGCATCCGGTATTGCTGAAGCATCTACTATCCATAAGAATAATCCCGTTGATATAATTTTCGTAGAGTTGGATCTGTCCGATGGCAGCGGGTTTGATCTGATAAACAACATAAAGGCAATGGGGGAAAACGGACCTAAATTCATATTGATGGCATCCTCGATCAGCATCTTTGAATTCCGAAGAGCCAAAGAATTGGATGTTGAGGGTTATATCCTGAAAGAAACAGATGCTGATGATCTTAAATATGCTTACGGCCTTATCCTTCGCGGAGAAAAGTACTATCCGCCAAAGCTGGTGGAAAAAGCACTGAATATGAATGATAAAGACGCTATGTGCCTCCTTACAGACAGGGAGATGGACGTCCTTGTTGAACTCAGTAAGGGACTGACGAACTCACAGATCGGGGATAACCTTTACATTAGCGAAGGAACGACAAAGAAGCATATCAGCAATATTTTATCCAAGCTCAACATGTCAAACAGAATGGAAGTGCTGTTGTATGCAAATAGTATATACGGTAAATAGTAAAGGGCAGGATAGTTGATTTTTTAGTAGCTCCCGGAGGTAAATATGCATAAGCTTTTCAACAAAACAGGACTTGTCTTATTATCTGTTGCTTTACTCGGGCTGCTCGGGACGAGTTATGCCGGTTATACCGGAGAGCTATCAGCCGACACAGAGCTTTCGACCGGCAGTATGGATTTTGAGTTTATCGACATGGAAGTAAATGAGGATTTTTTAATATGCATTCAAAAAGGCGAAAATGGAAACATCCAGGATATCTGCGCAGATATAGATTACGATGGAAAGCTTCTTAGCGTAACAGATATGGGGCCAATCGATATGTCCTGGTTAGAGGATGGGGACCTAAGGATCATTATCCGTTATGCCATAAAGGCTTCTAATGAACATAGTATAATGAAAGCGGCAGCGACTGGGAAAAATGAGGGCGCAACAAGGTACATCGGCAGTATACCTCTTGAACGGATTTCGAGAACACCTCGGTGGTATATAGAAAACGGCCAGGATATTTGGGGATCCGGCGATGATGAAATAGACTCAGTACCTCAAATCGTTTACAGCCTCCTGCCTGAAACCTTGGGTGATTTTGAGATATACCAGGTTCTGACCGCAAAAGCAGAAGATGACGGAATGCAAGGAATCATCATACTGGTGCAAACGGAAGTTCCTGTAATTATTCCTGAAGGGCAGGTAACCTTAAGCCAATTTTATCTGCCGGAAGAATTGCTTCAAGAGATCTCAGCATCCAAAGATTTAGTGCTTTCAGTTCATGGCTGCTACGGTTTTGAGATCCCTATAAATCTTGATCAGTTCAATGCGGGAGGGTGGCCGCTATGAAGGGGAAAGTATTATTGTTAATAGCTACGACTGCATTGACTTTATTGATACTAACCACGAGTTACGGTTATTGGACGGATCATCTGAGCATAGTTGGAGAAGCCGGCTTTGAGTTCCGCTTACCTGTTATCAACGATATCACCATCGAAGACCAAAGCCATGATGAAGCTTCTGATGATATCGAGAGGTCCGGAGCGCTGTCGGATAAGACAACGGTTACGACAGAGGAAGATTCTGAGCAACAGGGTACGATCCCGGAAGGTTCGGAGGAACAAGGCGTCGATGAAAGTACAGAATTTCAATAAGTATCGAAGGGTCAGCGTCACACTGCTGTTCCTTTTTACAGGACTTGCCCTGTTGCCTGTTTTGATCGAGCTGCAGCAGGGCAGTTCTTATATCTTTAGCAGAAAAGTGATACCCGCTCTTTGGTGTGTTTTTTTAGTCATTATGTTCTTTTTTGTTCCCAGAGTCCATGCTGCCGGCAAACTGATACAAAGAGAGATAATTTATGTTGAAGCAGGCGTCTGTGCAATAATAATCATCTCTGTAAAAATACTGACGGGATCAATCCTCGGTCAGCTCGGAGGTAGCCCTTATGATTTATCTATGACCGGGATCCTTGGAAATCTGTTTTCGGTTTTGCCCGGTTTAGCAGCCAGGGAGACAATACGTAGCTATATACTCTGTACATATTGCAGCAAGCAGAATATAAAAATCTTTATATTTCTTACTATATTTATGACTGCATTCAGTTTGAACTTTTCAAAGCTGCTGTTATCACTTGATATGGAAAATATATCTGTTTTTCTTTCTACCGAAGCGGGCCCAAAACTAACCGGGAACATTATGCTATCATATCTGGCACTCTACGGCGGCCCTTTAGCAGCTATACTTTATGGGGGTATCCAGGAAATATTTCATTGGTGTTCTCCCATACTTTCTTCATTAAACTGGCTTGCAGAAGGAGCCGTCGGCATTCTTGTCCCTGTCGGTTTTATTTTATTCATCGTTGGAAAATATGAGAATAAGAAACTTCGGTTCAAAGAGGAAAAGGAGCAAAGGAGAGGTGTTATTGGGTGGTCTGTCACAGCCATATTTTCTATCGGTCTTCTTTGGTTTATAGTGGGAGTGTTTCCCATAGTTCCATCGGTTGTAGCCACAGGAAGCATGCAGCCCCTGATATATCCCGGAGATGTTATCCTGCTTCGGCAGATGCAAACAGAAGAACAGCTGAGAAGTCTTTCAGCGGGTGATGTTATACAGTTTCAAAGAGATCAGATCCGCATCACACATCGAATAACAGAAATACTGGATGATGGTATCGGCAACCTGACCTTCAGGACAAAAGGAGACAACAACTCTGCAGAGGACAGCCGCCTTGTCCTGCCAAACGAAATTAAAGGAACACTGATAACAGTAGTCCCAAAGGTTGGCTACCCGGCTCTGTTAATTAAGAAATCTCCAAACAACAGAAATAGAGATATCGAGTTTTGAACATACCTCTAAAGGAGTAGAGAAATGGTCCTAAGAGATTATACAAGTGTGGTCTGTCGTGTAATTCCGGGGCTCCGGAAGCCGGTATATAATAACTGCAGGTGAAAACCAATTATATTAAAAGGAGAAATAAGAATGAAGAAAAAAGTATTAGCATGTGTACTTGCGTGTGCGATGCTGATTCTGGGCATGGGATATGCCTACTGGACAGACAGCCTGCAAATCGACACATCGGTAACCACAGGAGAGCTTGAAGTTAAATTTGTTGATCTGGCTTTATACGGACAATATGCCGGA
This sequence comes from Bacillota bacterium, assembly GCA_022706625.1. Taxonomy (GTDB): domain Bacteria; phylum Bacillota; class Clostridia; order Peptostreptococcales; family Anaerovoracaceae; genus UBA1426. The sequence goes on from JAKJCD010000001.1 coordinate 34,374, forward strand.
ACAGACAACGAAAAAACATGGGCTATAATTGATGGCGTCGGATCGCCGGGTTATGTTGACAACTACTTCTTTGATCGTGGAAACGAGAATAATGCGAATGGCCTGTATAATATCATAGCAACCCCAGCTAAGTTAAACGAATATAAAAACAGAGTTGAAGGCTATACAAAAACAGAATTCAATGCGTGGCTGGACGATCCCATTAAGCTGGATGTAACTGTCGGACCTTATGGAACAAATACGGATTCCTCCAGCACTATTAAAATTGATTTGAAGAAAATGTATCCGGGCTATGCACAGGTCTTCCAATCTGATATTGTAAACATCGGAACTGTAGCTGCAAAACTAAGCGATATCAAGATTACGGGTATAGATGTTCCTAATGATTATATGAAAGATATTATCGGAGTATCTTTAAGAGTTTTGAGAGAGTATGCAGAAACCCCTGCCGGACCGACACAGGATCATGTTAATGTATTCTCAACAGCAGCTCTTCTCCCCACTGACTACTTTACTCTCGGGGGCGTTGATTTTATCCGGCTTTCCGCACTGGAGGAACTGGATTTGGGCGCAGTTATTGATGAGAACGGAGAGCTTCTTTATGTGCTGCCTGATAAAAACAGAATGGATGTGTATTTAGGTATAGCAATGGATCCGGATATGGAAGGAAATTATACTTCAGGTATTTCCAGCGATCCGAGCGATGTTTCTGATTATTGGACTGAAAACCAGACCGGGGTGAGATTCAGCCTCAACTTCCTGTGGGATCAGTTTAATGTCGGTAATCCTACCGGAGGAACACATAATCATTTGGAATAAAGAAGACTACTTTTAGTAATAGCATTCCTCGAAAGATTGGGTGCCTTAAATTCTTTAAGGCACCCTGTTATTACCGGTAATAGTACATATTTGAAGGCAGTGGAAATCGAGGTAAGATATGAAACTCAAGCTACATAAAAAAACAAAAAAATATATCCTCTCAATCATGATATTGCTCCTGTTGGTTACAGGGATCCAAATCTACAGTATTGTAAAAAGTGAAAGAACGATAACCAAAGAAAAGGTGCTATTTGAATACAGCTGCCAACCCGCCGTGGATTACAGCGTTGTTATCCACCCCAATGAATTATACTCAGGGACAATACTGGAGGAATCAACCTATTACAGCAAACTGCTGCTGGATTATATCGAGGCCAGTTTCGCTTTCGATTACCAAGGCAGTTATTCAGCACCGTTAAGGATCCAGTATCAGGTCGTTGCCAGTGTCAACGGTTACCAAGGTCAATCAGACAGTAAAACCATTTACTGGTCAAAGAGCTTTCCGCTGACAGAGGAAAAGACCATAGAAACAGAAGGGGACAGTTTCAGCACAGAAGAACAAATAACCTTTAACCTGTCGGATTACGACTCTTTTGCTGTGAGAGCTAAGCAGATTTCCGGCATGAAAGTCTCGAATGAGGTAGTGGCAGAATTGACCGGAAAGATCATAGCCCAAGCTGCAGGCAAAGAAGTCGAAATCCCTTTTTCTTCAAAGCTGCGGGCTCCGCTTTTGGAAGATGTATTTAAGATAGACAAAAGTATCACCGAACCTATTAAAGGCACCGTGACGGAAACAGAGGAAGTGGCCGTGCCAATTGATCGGGCCAAACTATCCCTGCTTGCAGTTCTGATGCTGTTATTGATTGTCGCAATCCCGGTATTGTTATTCATAATAAAAGAACCCGATGAGCTTACTCTTTTACGAAAAAAAAATAATGGCCTGCTCAAAAACTACGGCAGTCGCATGGTTGCCATGAAAGAAATCCCCAGCTTCGAATCCTGCAGATTATACCAGGTCTACAGCATAAAGGATATGATAAAAATCGCTGATGAAGTGCAAAGGCCTATCATTTATATACCTGATGAGAGCACCCTTGTACGTAATAATGAACTGTTGATAATCAATGAAAATAGCCTTTACCGCTGGTATTCCGCATAACAATCAAGGCTTAGGAAGGGCTATTTTCCCTTCTATGGCGCTGGCGGCGGCAACTGCAGGAGAACCAAGATAAATATCAACAGAGGCAGGACCCATGCGCCCGAGAAAGTTTCTGTTGTTGGTTGCTACTATTCTTTCTCCTTCGCTCAGAATGCCGCCTGCCCTGCCGCAGCAGAGTCCGCAGCCAGGGTGTGTTATAATTGCGCCGGCACTGATCAGAGTGTTGAGAATGCCGCTTCTTGCTGCCTGTTTATAAATCTCTCTGCTTGCCGGCGTTACTATCAGCCTGACATGGTCGGCGGCTTTTTTACCCTTCAGGATATCTGCGGCAACCGTAAGATCTTCGAGTCTTCCGTTTGTACAGGATCCGATAAAAACCTGATCGATAGGGATGCCTTCTAACTCGGCAACCGGTTTAATATTGTCCACAGAAGATGGGCAGGCCATGACCGGAACGATCTCCTCTGCATTATAGTGTATTTCATTTACGTAATCGGCATCCCGGTCTCCGCTGATCTTTGGTAGATCTTCAAAAAGGATACCGCAGTATTCTGCAGTTTTCTCATCCGGTTCAAAAATAGCAGCCTTTGCTCCGGCCTCGACTGACATGTTTGCTATGGTCATGCGGGAAGCAATGCTCAAATCAAAAATCGTACTACCTGTGAATTCAAGTGCTTTATAGTTAGCTCCGTCGGCTCCCAAATCCCCTATAAGCCGAAGTACAATATCCTTTGCCGTCACGTTGTCCGGCAGCTTCCCATTTACTGTTACCCGAACAGTTTCCGGGACTTTTACCCAAAGCTGTCCCGTACCCAAAATTGCCGCCATCTCAGTGTAGCCTACCCCGGAGGAAAATGCGCCTATACTCCCATAGGTAGTTGTATGAGAGTCGGTACCGAACACCACGTCTCCCGGTTTTACGTAGTGCGCCTCCAACATCAATTGGTGGCATATACCGTCACTCCTGTGGATATTCTTTATTTCGTATTTGTCGGCAAAAGAATCGCCGATCTTAAAATGACGGATGTCTTCCACACTGCTTGCCGGAACCAGGTGGTCGTAGATAAGCACCGCTTTAGAGGGGTCCCAGATTTTGCTGAAGCCCATTTCTTCAAATTTTTCGGCCACGAAGGGTATAAAGATATCATGTATCATTACCCGGTCCACATTTACGGTAACAATGTCGTTTGCCTGTATGTTATCCCTCTTTAAGTTGTTGATTATTATTTTTTCTATACTGGTATGTTTCATCGGACCCTCTATATTATTTATATGTTTTTATTTTTCATCGCCGCCACGAGCCCTCCGGCTTCAATGATCTCCATAAGATTTGGAGGCAGGGGAGCAAGATCATATTTAGCTTCCTTATATTCAATGTATTCTCCGATCACTGCAGCAATGTATTCTCCTTCCGAAATTAGATCCGGGATCAGACTGTGTTCGATCAACAACAGGCCGTTGTTAATGGCATTTCGATAGAAGATCCTGGCAAAGGATTTAGCGATAACGCAGCCTATTTTAAGTTCCTTTATAATCTCCGGGGCCTGCTCACGAGAAGAACCGCATCCGAAATTCCTGCCTGCGACTATAATGTCTCCCGGGGCAATTAATTCTGCCAGTTCGGGACGAAGAGGCGAGAAAGCATACTTTTTCATTTCTTCGATTCTTTTCATAGCCAGATACTCCGTTGGTATGATAATATCCGTGTCTATGTTATCACCCAATATCCAAATCTTTCCCTTGATTACCATGCGCTACCTCACTATACAACGTTTTACCGGCTCTGTGGAATATTCAGACGGCACGAACTATTTTACCAGCCATGGCGGAGGCGGCCACTGTTGCTGCTGAACCTAAATAGACTTTTGACTCCTTATGGCCTGCTCTTCCTTTAAAGTTTCTTGTACCTGTAGATATAAGGACTTCACCTTCGCCGATAACACCCTGGCAGCTTCCCCAGCATACGCTGCAGTTGCTGTTCACGACCATTGCGCCCGCATCAATAAATATACCCATAAGACCTTCTTCCAGAGCTTTCTGATAAACTGAATTTGAAGCGGGAGAGATCAGAAGCCTTACATGGTCTGCTATTCTCTGCCCTTTCAGGATTTCCGCAGCGATACGAAGATCTTCAATCCTTCCGCTGTTGCAGGAACCAATAAATGCCTGATCGATTTTCACATCTTTAACAGATTCTACATTGACGACATCGTCTATATTATCGGGCCTTGCCACTACAGGTTCAATTTTCCCCAGGTCATAGAAGTATTCTTTTTCATAACGGGCATTCTTATCGCTTTTGAAAAGGTGTTTGGCCTGACGCCCATGGGCCGAAAGATATTCGACCGCTTTTTCATCCGGTTCAAATATTCCCGTTTTAGCTCCTGCTTCTACCGCCATATTTGTGAGTGCCATGCGATGGCCGATGCTCATGGCATGGGCTCCGCTGCCTGTAAATTCCATTGTCTTATAGGAGGCGCCGCCGGCACCTATATCGCCTATAATTGTTAAAATCAAGTCTCTCGGATAAACCCCCTCTCTAAAACTCCCGGATAAATGGAAAAGCAGGGTTTCCGGCACCAAGACCCATGATCTGCCCGTGACCATGGCATAAAGGAAGTCAGTATTACCCACACCCGTTCCGAAAGCTCCCAGGGCACCATAGGTGCAGGTATGGGAATCTGCCCCGAAAATTAATTCGCCTGATCGCACATACTCCTCCATCATGATTTGATGACACACGCCTTTTCCTTCATAAAAAGCGATTTCATGTGTTTTAGCAAAGTCGCGGATCTTCTTGTGGGCGGCAGCGGTCTTTGGACTGTCTGCCGGCATGTTGTGATCGATGATGAACACAAGCTTACTTTTGTCAGCGATCGCTGGGTTTTTAAGCATAGAGTTATACATGTCTATGGTCAGATGGGTTGTGCCGTCATTGCTCATCATCCTGTCAATGCTGACCGTGTGGATATCTCCGGCCTTTGCATGGTCGATATTTGCAGCCGCAGCAATGATTTTTTCACTGATTGTCATTCCCATTCTTAAAGAACCTCCTCGTTAAGAAAGCTGACCAGACCTCCATGGTCAAGTATTCTCTGCATGATAGGCGATAGTTTTGTGCAGGACAGGATGTTATTTTCGATTTTAAGGGATCCTTTTGACAAGTCAAGCTCCGCCTGATCGCCATGGTGTGCTGCATTGTAAGCTTCTTTACATATTATAGCGGGAAGTCCGATATTTATAGCGTTTCTAAAGAATATTCTTGAAAAAGACATCGCAATTACAGCTCTGATCCCCAGCTCCTTTAATATTCGCGGGGCCTGTTCCCTTGACGATCCACAACCAAAATTCTCGCCGGCAATTATGATGTCTCCGGATTTTACCACCTTTGCAAAATCCGGCAGAATCGGCTCAAAGGCAAAAGCCTTCATTTCGTCGATAGTCGGAAGAAGCAGGTATTGTGATGGTATAATCTGATCCGTATCTACATTATTGTTGAATTTCCATATTTGTGATCTGTCCACGAAGCTTCTCCTTGGTTCCGATAGCTATTAATATTGAAAACGATTATACAGTATCGAGCATAAATATAAAAGCCCTTTTATTAAAACGAAGATAGGCGATCTGGAGAATAACGGTTGCAGGAAGTAACTAAAGTGATATAATTTAACACAGAGAGTATTATTTTATCAATGTTATGTATTGACAACGGTGATTAAGATGCCTCCATAGGAATTATAATTAAAAGCACGATAGGATCTGTCTATTCGACAAACCAAGAGTTTAGCATTTTATTTACACACATGCGGAATTTAACAGATAAGGGAAAAGGTTTGTCGGAGGACCGGTTTTTGCTTGTGTCATAGTTAACTGAAAAGCCACATAAATATAACGGAGTCGAAATCATGATATCTTTGCTATGAAAGGAGGTTATATCATGAAAACATTAAAAGAGATCGCCATAGCAAAAGGGCTTGATATTGCTCTTGATTATCTGGACAGGGATATTGAAAAAAACCTTCCGAAAATGGTGGAATGGGTTGAAAGATTTGATGTCAACGGTAACGTCAAAACGGAATTGGATGCGATAAAAAAGACGGCATTGATATCCGGAAGCAACTGGAACAGTTATGTACTAAATATACGGAATACGGTTGACTTATCTGTTATCAAGCAGTTTTTTACAAATTTTATTGTTTACAGCAATATTTTAGGTAAATCTAAACGGCTTGAGATCGGA
>JAKJCD010000200.1 GCA_022706625.1 Bacillota bacterium
ACAACATATCCGTCCTTTAAATTGGGTGTACATAATTCGCTATCCTGATCACAGAAGCCCTGTCTAAGTTCTTTGATTTTCATAACAGGCAGACCTTCTTCATTTTCCTTTGGTCTGTATTTTTGCATTGCAAGGCCATTCAAATAGTTTGCAATTTTTGTCAGGGAGCTCCTTTTCCATTCACCAGCGGTTTCATCGCCACGGGTAAAATCGATAGAATTTAGTTTTCTTGATATATCAGTTTCAAGGACGCTCTCTTTTTCGAATAGCTCGGCTAATTCTGAAATCAAATCATTTGCCCTTTGCGAAATATCATCATCCTCATGTTCATCAAAAATTCCCACATATCTTACAGGATTTAAAATGTAATTATTTTCTGCAATTTGTTGGGTAGTCTCAACAGCGCAGAAGCCCTTTTCATCTTCAAGTATATTGTCTTGATACTTGGAAATTGTTTCTGCAATAAGCGCAATGTCACTATCCGAAAATTCACGGTGTATGCGATCTACCATATGCCCCATTTTTCTTGCATCTATAAATACAGTCTTTCCCTTATTCTTTTTATTTTTACTAATAAACCATAATGCTACAGGTATCTGCGTCGAATAAAACATCTGAGTTGGTATTGAAATTATTGCTTCCACAAGGTCACTATCTATCAAATTTTTTCGTATAGTATCTTCGCCTCCACTTTCCGTAGATAGAGCACCCTTGGCTAATACAAGTCCTAATTTCCCGTTCGGAGCGAGATGATGGATCATATGCTGAATCCATGCATAATTTGCGTTTGTTGCTGGAGGCAATCCATACTTCCATCTAACATCTTCGATCAGCTTATCCTGCCCCCAGTTTGAAAGATTAAAAGGAGGATTTGCCATAATAAAATCCGCCTTCAAAGTTGAATGTAAATCATTAAAAAAAGTATCTGCTTGATATGCACCCAAGTCGGCATCTATTCCTCTTATTGCCATGTTCATTTTGGCCATTTTCCACGTATCAGCATTCGATTCTTGGCCATAAACAGATATAGATCCTCTGTTCCCACTATGAGCTTGGATAAATTTCGCACTCTGTACGAACATACCTCCCGAACCACAACAGGGATCATAAACCCGACAATTATTAAATGGTTTGAGCACAGCAACTATTGTTTTAACAATACTTGATGGGGTGTAAAATTCTCCGCCTTTTACACCTTCATAAGCAGCAAATTGCGCTATGCAATATTCATACGTTCTTCCAAGAAGATCCCTATCCTCATCCGTATTAGTCATGTTCATATTTGTAAATAAGTCTACAACGTCTCCAAGAACTCTTTTATCAAGATCTGGGCTCGCATAGTTTTTGGGAAGAACATTTTTAAGACTGATATTTTCCTTTTCAATTGCACGCATCGCATTGTCGATTACAGTGCCTATTTCCGGAGTGTGAGCAGCCGCAGCAATCGTATCCCATCTTGCCTCTTGTGGAACATAAAAAATGTTTTCCATCGTGTATGCGTCTCTGTCATCTTCAAATCCGTCGCCTTCATCGACCAATTCGTTGTATCTCTGCTCGAAGGCATTCGAAATATATCTAAGAAATATTAAACCAACGATAACCTTCCTATATTCAGCTGCTGGTATGTGTCCCCACAACACGCAGGCCGCATCCCAGATTTGTTTTTCAAAGCCGATATTGGCAGTATTCTTTTCAGCCATTTACTTTGTCCTCACTTTCCGTAGTTTCATCAGGTATCATCTCCATAATATCGGAGACATCGCAGTTCAAGACGCCACAAATTTTAGCAAGCACACTTGTGGTAACATTCTCATCCTTTCCAAGTTTTGCAAGGGAAGAAGAACTGATCTTAGCAGCTTCTCGCAGCTGAGTTTTTGTCATATCTCGATCAATTAGCAGTTTCCATAATTTCTTATAACTTGTTTTCACTTTGAGCCTCCTCTACATTCCACGATTCACCATAAAGCTCACAATGGTTATCAGAAAGTTTAAGTACCTTATTATCTGTAACGATCTTTCTTGTTTCTGCTGTATATGCATCCTGCTTATCGAACGCAATGAAAATCTGCTTCTTGCTGTCGGCGTATATTTTCATGATTCCGTCGATGGAACCGTCGCTTATATTTTTCAGGATCAGTGAATCGTGCGCTATAGCCGGGAGCGCTGTAAGATTCAATACTGCAAGGTCAAATATCACCATCCCTTTGTAGTTAGACCCGGTTCCAGTATCATCCTGTGTTTCGAAGCGATAACTGTTATATTCGTTAAAATGCAAGTGTGGCGGCTTATGCCGTTCAGCAAAAAGGGAATCATTGTATTCCTTCATTTTGTCATTTATGGCCTGCTCGATATCCGAGAGTATTGTTTCTATGGCACTCTTCAGCATATCGTCGGCTTTTTTTCTTGCGTCCTGCAGGTCGGTCAATGTCAGATACGCCTCATTCTGAGTTTTTAATGCATCAATCTTTCCCTTTATCTCGGAGTGCCTATCGAGAAACTCCTTTGACAGGTTTCCAACCATACCAAGTTCCCGGATCTGATCATTTACTGACGTCACCTGACTCTGAAGGGCTTCAATTTCACGCTGCACGCTGTCGCGTTCTGCCGCGAACTGCCCATCAAGTATTGCAGCCAGTTTTTTATGATAGCCTTCCACCTCATAGAGCTTCCGGAGATTAACTTCCGGGAAGAACTCCTGCAGGCCGGAAAGATCGGCTTCTGTGGGATATAGCCCATAACTCAGGCTCATATCAAGCAGACTTAGCCGACGCTTTTTTGTTTCAATACTTT
>JAKJCD010000201.1 GCA_022706625.1 Bacillota bacterium
CTGATGTTCTCCGGTATTGTTGCTGCCATCATAGCAAAACTCAATGGCTATAGATGGAATTTTCTTGAGCAAGGTATTCTTAACAGTATTAATTCAGCAATGCAGGCCTGTTTGATTCTAATGATAGTCGGTATGCTGATCGCCTCTTGGATCTCCGGCGGCGTAATTCAGATTATGATCTATTACGGCCTTATGATATTAAATCCGAGTATATTTTTAGTCGCATCCTGCCTGATCTGCTGCGTAGTATCCCTGGCAACCGGCAGCTCTTGGACCACTGCAGGTACTGTTGGTATTGCAATCGTTGGTATTGGTGTGGGATTAGGAATGCCTGTTGGTATGACCGGCGGAGCCATTATTTCCGGAGCGTATTTCGGTGATAAGATGTCACCTCTGTCCGACTCCACCAATTTAGCCGCTGCTATGGGCGGTTCTAAGCTTTTCGATCATGTGAGACATATGATCTGGACTGTAACGCCTTCCCTTATTATAGCCCTGGTGATATACGGAATTCTTGGCGCAGGACATACTGGAACTGTGGATGCTACCGAAGTTGAAGCGCTTATGACATCATTAAAAGATAACTTCAGTCTCTCACCGTTGCTGTTCATCCCGCCGATTTTCATTATATTGATGGTTATTTTTAGGATCCCGGCTATACCCGGATTGCTGTTCGGTGTAGTACTGGGTATTCTTTGTGCAGGAATCTTCCAGGGTGATGATATGGTAGCTGTCTCTGTATACAACCTCTATGACGGTTTTATATCTGAAACAGGCAATGCTTTCCTGGATGATCTGTTAACCAGAGGCGGTATTGCATCAATGTTCTATGCCATCAGTATCGTATTGGCAGCCATGTTCTTAGGCGGCATCTTAGAAGCCAGTAATATACTCAGGTCTCTTTGTGAAGTCATGCTGAAGTTTGCAAAGGGCACAGGATCCCTTGTCGTCGTCGTGGTTATATCCTGTCTCGCCATAAATATTACCTGTGCAGACCAATATGTTGCAATTGTTCTCCCCGGCAAGATGTACAAGCAGGAATTTGAGAACAGACGGTTAAAGCATAAGAACCTCTCCCGTATCCTTGAGGATGCCGGAACCGTCACTTCTCCTCTGGTCCCCTGGAGCACCTGCGGTGCATATATGACCAGTACTCTGGGAATCAGTACTATTACATATCTGCCATATGCTTTCTTGAACCTTTTGAATCCGTTTGTTTCCATGTTCTATGGTTTTACCGGAATCAGCATGGAAAAGATGAGTGATGAAGAATATGAAGCTGTTATGAAAGAAAGAGCTATGGAAGAAGCACTGGCTGCGAAGGCAATCGAAGCATAAAACCAACTGATCCGCATTAAATAAGACGGCGGGCTGACTCCCCGCCTTCTTATATTTAGCACTCCAGTATCTCCCAACCTGCTGGACTCTTAATCGGTAATGCAGTATACTATTATGAATGGAAATCTGTGATACAAACAGATTTTTACAGGACGACAAGGAGCACTCATGATAAAACTGATCCTGTTGACCGGATTTCTGGGAACCGGGAAAACAACGCTTTTAAAGCAGCTGTTGAACGAATTCAAAAATGAAAAAATTGGAGTCGTTGTCAATGAATTCGGCCAGATCAGCATCGATGGTACATTAGTCGAAAAAAGCGGTGTCATAATGACGGAACTGACCAATGGATCGATTTTTTGTTCCTGTATTAAGGAGAACTTTTTAAACAGCTTGATCTCTCTGTCCGGTGAGGATATTTCCTATCTCTTTATTGAGGCTTCCGGACTTGCAGATCCGGCCAACATGTCACAGATTATCTGTGCCATCTCTCCCAAAACTGCAGTGCCATATGATTATCGGGGTTCCGTTTGCATCGTTGATGCGGAAACATTTTTGGATTATTACGAGTTGCTCCCTGCATTGCATCAGCAGGTTGCTTACAGCGGAGCTATACTTGTGAATAAGGTGGATCTGGTTGAAGAGAAAGTACTGTCAGATACTCTGGACAGGCTTTCTTCTATTAATTCCTCCTCACCTATTTATATTACTACGTATTGCAATGTGGAGTATCGCAGGCTCATTGAGGAACTGAAAGCCCCGGCGCGGCCTGAAGAAGAAAGCTCCAATACAGTAGAAAACCGGCCTGTAACCTTTGTTCTGGCGGCTGATCAGGTGTTGCCAGGACAAGCGTTGAAATGCTTCTTGGAAAAGCTGTCGGAAGCCGCCTACCGCATTAAAGGTTTTGCAAAGACGGAATCAGGGACGATCTACATCAGCGGAGTAAAAAACCATTTGGAAATCTCACCTTGGGCCGCACCTGTAAAGAAGACTGAAATAGTGATTATTTCTGCAGTAGGTATTCGCATTATGTCCGCAATAACAAATGGACTTAAAGGGGAGCTGAAGGGATTACTGAACATCGGCTTGTAGATAAAGCCTACAGAAAGGACGGCATTTATTTATGTACGTAATATTTCTGCCTATGGGAAAGAAACAGCAGGCAGAGTACGGAGAAAAACTGTCAGCCGCTGCCGGCAGGGCTGCAGTAAGCATATCAGCCGATTGTGCCGGTCATGGTACTTGCGGGAAATGTAAGGTTCGGATTGTGTCGGGAGATGCAGGCTCTCCGGATGAGGCTGAACGTAATCTTCTCGGAACGGAGCAGCTGTCTAAGGGTTGGCGTTTGGCCTGCAGAATCACATTGAGAGATGATTTGACGGTGGAAGTTCCTTTCACTTCCGGATATATGGCAGGAAAAAAGGATATGTTCGGTCTTCCTGAGG
>JAKJCD010000202.1:0-278 GCA_022706625.1 Bacillota bacterium
GTATAGGACGGGTCTTGTTCCCGACCCAGAGGAAATTTCCGAGATGCTAAGGCTTCCCATCGCCGGCATGGTGGCTTTCGATCAGAATATACATATTTCATCGAATATTGGCATACCTATCGCAGCTGTGGAGGATCGCTATGCCGAAACCTTCAAAAAGATCGTTGACAGAATAACCTCTAGAAGTTAATGACCTTGCTGCGAATGCAAATATTAAGGACCAGACCCATAGCGATCATATTTGTAACTACCGAACTCCCGCCGGCACTTATAAAGGG
>JAKJCD010000202.1:288-2760 GCA_022706625.1 Bacillota bacterium
TTTCAAAGACCTGAAAGAAGAACATACCCAGAATACCTATCACAATGAGGGATCCAAAAAGGTCTTTTGCGTTTCGGGCTATACGAAGCATCCGGTACAAAAAGAGGGCGAAAAGTCCGATTACTATACTGCCTCCGATAAAACCCCATTCCTCAACGATCACGGAATAGATGAAGTCGGAATCCCGGACAGGCAGGAATTCCAGCTCTTTTTGGGTGCCATGAAAAAGACCTTTCCCAAATATTCCTCCGGAACCGATGGCAACTTTGGAATGCCAAACCTGATAATATGCCGGGAGCAATGGATCATTGGGATGTAAAAAAGCATCTATTCGGTCTTTTTGATGTCCGGACATGAAGTAATAAGCCACTGGTACTAAAAGGATAACGACACCGACAATTTTAGCGTAAAGCTTTCCATCTGCTCCTGCAGCAAATATCATGACTGCGGCAATGAAACAGACAACAACGGCATTGCCGAGATCATTTTGAAGCACAGCGATGATTCCTACTATCGGCAGCACCAAAGCCCCTGCGATAGCAAAGCCTTTAACGGTGAAAAGCGTATCCCGGCGGCGGGATAAGTATTCAGCGTAAAAGATTATAAAGGTGATCTTGACGATTTCAGCAGGCTGCAGATGTATAGCACCCAGATCCAGCCATCCTCGCGAACCGTATTGCTCAAGGCCGATGACAGGCAAAAAAACCGAAAATAAAAAGAGGAGAGAGCTGACATATATGATTTTGCCCAGTCCGTCCAAAATCTTATAATCAAAAAAAAGGATCAGCAATAAGAGCGCCAAACCAAGGCAGAATGCAAAAATCTGCACCTTCATGGCACGCGTAAATACAAAGCCGTCATTGTAAGCAGTGCTCCCGATGGAGACAACGCTTATTACCGCAAAGGCAAGCAGAATAAATAACAGCAATAAATCTATATTTTTCAACAACTCCCTAAAGTACTGCATGCATGGCTCTTCCTCATTTGTCTTGACATAAAGCGACTTTCTAAATTATAATATATGTTGTGTGATTATATCAATATCTAAATATGATTGTACAAAATATAAATATTGGAAGAAGGAGGTGTTTTGCCATAGAAGAACTCGTAATAAGAATCATTATCACAATTACAGCCCTTGCCTTCGGGCTTTTGATTGGATATATATTCAGAAAGGCAGTCGGGGAAAGAGCTATCGGCAGCGCTGAGCAAAAAGCAAAAAACCTGATTTTAGATGCGGAAAACAGATCCGAAACGATAAAAAAAGAAATCACCATCGAAGCGAAAGAGGAAGCTCACAGGATAAGGAGCGATATCGAACGAGAGGTACGGGAGAGAAGGGCAGAGATCTCGAAATCGGAAAGGCGGCTGATCCAAAAGGAAGAGGCGATCGACAGAAAGACGGACAATCTGGAAAAAAGAGAAGAGAGCCTGATAGCAAAAGAACAGAAACTACAGGATAAGGCTATTGAACTGGAGGGCTTTATAGCCAGGCAGATTGAGGAATTAGAAAGGATTTCCGGTTACTCCGTCGAAGAAGCGAAACAGTTGCTGTTGTCTATAGTTGAAAAAGAAATCCGATCCGAGGCATCGGTGATGATAAAGGACATCGAGGCAAAAGCCAAGGAGGAAGCGGATAAAAAAGCGAAAGAGATCATCACCGGAGCTATCCAAAGATGTGCTGCGGATCATGTGGCCGAAAGTACGGTTTCAGTTGTCGCTCTTCCCAACGACGATATGAAAGGCCGGATAATAGGAAGAGAAGGACGTAATATCAGAGCTATCGAAACCCTCACCGGTGTGGATCTTATTATCGACGACACTCCGGAAGCGGTCATTTTATCAGGCTTCGATCCGGTAAGACGTGAAATCGCAAGAATCGCTTTGGAGAAGCTTATCGTTGACGGACGTATCCACCCTGCTCGGATTGAAGAGATGGTGGAGAAGGCGGAGAAAGAGGTCAATAGTATCATAAAAGAGGAAGGGGAACAGGCCACCTTCGAGGTTGGGATTCACAACCTTCATCCTGAATTGATCAAACTTCTTGGAAGGCTTAAATATAGAACCAGTTACGGACAAAATGTGCTGAAGCATTCCGTCGAGGTGGCTCATCTTGCAGGCTTGATGGCGGGAGAACTGGGACTGGATGTCAAGCTTGCCAAACGTGCGGGATTGCTTCACGATATAGGGAAAGCTCTTGATCATGAGGTGGAAGGCACCCATGTAGACATCGGTATTGATGTGCTCAGAAAATACAAGGAATCCGAAGCTGTTATCAATGGGATGGCAGCACATCACGGTGACTATGAAGCGAAGAGTTTCGAAGCTGTGCTTATAACAGCTGCCGATGCTCTGTCAGCCGCTAGGCCCGGGGCGAGGAGAGAAACACTGGAGTCCTACATAAAGAGGCTGCAGACTTTGGAAGAAATCGCCAACACTACGCCCGGGGTCGAAAAATCATTTGCTATACAG
>JAKJCD010000203.1 GCA_022706625.1 Bacillota bacterium
AATTTCTATGAGCTGTGCGAACTTTTGGTATTCTCCACCCTTGAAATTCGTTCCTTAGGATGTCAAACAAACTAACAAGGTGACAGTGTTTGACATAAGCCAAGGAACTTCATTTCTTTGCGGGAGAATACTACAAAACTCCGCAAGGCTCTACGAAATTGTCTCCGAATCCATCAGTATTCATCCCGGCCGAAACTCAAAAATAGTTGCCCCGGCTTTTGGAAAGGCAACTATTTACGACTTTGAAGCCCGATCTTAGTTGCCTCCGGCGGGTATCAAGCCCTCCGGGGCGGCAAACAAAGCGTCCCCTTGCCACCCCCGGGGCGGCAAACAAAGCGTCCCCTTGCCACCCCCCTCAGCGGATCCTTCCGGCTATTTCGATTTCTACAGAAAAACATGTTGGACCAGCAGCATATAAATAGCTGTGCCGCCGCCGATAGAAACTAAGATGCTGCCCTTCCATAGATGTAGGACCAATATGCTGAGTATGGCCATGGCTTCCGGCAGGCCATAAGGCGCTGACATTACCGTTACCCCTTTTAAACAGAAGACTATTAGAAACCCTATGACAGCATAGGGCAGCATTCTGCCTAAGTACAGCACAAAGGCAGGAGTGGGCTTATTCGGCGGAAAGATCAAAAAAGGCAGTACCCTCGTGGTTGCAGTCCCTATAACCAATGCGGCGATTGTAATCAGCGTTTGGACGGGAGTAAGAATCATGGCCTTCCCTCCTTTTCTATCCGCTTCCGAAAAACCGTAAGAAGGAAGAGGATCAAAATCATAGCAGGAATAAGAAAGTTATCCTGTCCAAAAATCAAAAGGCAGACCAAGGCGGCGCCCAGGCCGATCAAGGCCGGAACGTGGTTTTTTGTATCTTTCCACTGATCGATGAAAATAACGGTGAAAAGGGCTGTCAGCACAAAGTCCAGCCCTTTTGTGTTAAAGCATAAGGCGGCGCCGAGGATGCTTCCCAAAACCGAGCCGGCTACCCAATAACCGTGGTTGAGCAGGGTAACGAAAAAGTGAAACCATCTTGCCTCAACACCTTCGGGAGCTTCCATGGTACTTAATATAGAAAATGTCTCGTCAGTGAGTCCAAAAATAAGATACGGCTTCAAACGCCCGGCTCCCTTGTAGCGTTCCAGCATGGAAATACCGTAGAAGAGATGTCTGGCATTGACCATCAACGTTAGAAAAAGCGTGTACAACGGATTGAAAGCCGATGTCAATAATGCAATTGCCACATATTGGATAGATCCGGCGAAAATTAAAAAACTCATGAGAGAGATCCATCCAAGACCGTATCCGATTCTATTCATCAGTATTCCATATCCCATTCCTAAAAACAGATACCCTGTAAGTACGGGTATCGTTATCGGAAATGCGGCCTTTAAAGCTTTGAATTTTGTGCCGGCTGTTTCGGGTTGCTCATTTATTTCGCTATAATTCTTATTCTTGCTCTTTTTCGACATAGAGTTGTTAACCTTGCATTGTGGCTGCGGCATTATGGTGCGGCCGGTATAGTATATTGGATTTATCTGACCTGGTTCTGAGCGCTCTCCTTTAAAATGACATCATGTGCACCGCCCTCCACTATGCTGGTAGCTGATACCAGGGTGAGCTTTGCATTTTTCTGAAGCTCGGGAATGGAAAGTGCTCCGCAATTGCACATTGTGGCCCTCACCTTGTTCAGTGACAGAGTCACGTTGTCTTTAAGGCTGCCGGCGTAAGGGACATAGGAATCCACGCCCTCTTCGAAGGAGAGCTTCCCTTCGCCTCCCATGTCATAGCGCTGCCAGTTTCTTGCCCTGTTGCTTCCTTCGCCCCAGTACTCCTTGACATAATTCCCATTGATATTCAGCTTGCTTGTGGGGCTTTCATCGAATCGTGCGAAATATCTGCCAAGCATGAGAAAGTCGGCCCCCATGGCCAAAGCCAAGGCCATGTGATAATCGTATACAATGCCGCCGTCGGAACAGATGGGAATATATACTCCCGTCTCGGCAAAATAGGCATTTCTTGCCTCTGCCACCTCAATTAGGGCGGTGGCCTGGCCTCTGCCTATGCCCTTTTGTTCCCGGGTGATGCAGATCGAACCGCCGCCGATCCCTACTTTGATAAAATCCGCTCCTGCTTCGGCCAGGAACAGGAAGCTTTCCTTGTCCACCACATTCCCGGCGCCGACCTTAACATCGTCTCCGTATTTATTCCGGATATATTGCAGTGTTTGCTCCTGCCATTCTGAAAAGCCTTCGGAAGAATCTATGCACAATACGTCGGCGCCTGCATCCAAAAGGGCCGGCACTCTTTCTTCGTAATCCCTGGTATTGATCCCCGCCCCTACCAGGTATCTTTTATGCTCATCTAAAATTTCAAGAGGATTGTCCTTGTGAGATTCATAGTCCTTGCGAAAAACAAAATGCGTCAGCCTGCCGTTTTTGTCCACAATAGGCAGCGCATTGAGCTTATTATCCCAGAGCATGTCGTTGGCTTCTGAAAGGCTGATCCCCTCCCTTGCATAAATCAATGAAGATAAAGGAGTCATAAAGGTTTCCACTTTTGTATCCAAGGACATTCTGCTGACGCGATAGTCCCTGCTTGTCACTATGCCTAAAACCTTGCCTTCCGAAGTCCCGTCGTCAGTCACAGCAACGGTGGAATGCCCGGTTCTCTCTTTGAGGGAAAGGATGTCCGCCAGGGTTTGACCCGGCCTTATATTGGAATCGCTGGTTACAAAGCCTGCTTTATG
>JAKJCD010000204.1 GCA_022706625.1 Bacillota bacterium
GTTCCTGATCGGCTGGATCGTCCGCAAATTCTCAGCCTGTCCGGTGAAAACGAAATCACCATTGCGGAATTCGACCGCTGGCCGGGATCGCTGCGGGAAGAAGTCTCCCGGACGGTCGCCGAAAATCTCTCCATTCTCCTGCCGTCGTACCGGGTGGTTTCCTATCCCTGGGGGAGGCGGCTGAACCTTGACCGGCAGATCGCCATCGATATTATCAGGATGGACGGCCAACTCGGCGGACAGGTGCTCCTGAAGGCCAACTGGGCCGTCATGACCGACAACGGGATGAAAACCCTCTCTGTCCGGCGTACGGAGATCACTGAAGGCACAACGGCGCCGGATTATGACGCCTATGTAGCCGCCCAGAGCCGGGCGCTGGAAAAACTTAGCCGGGAGATCGCCGCCGCGGTAACCTCCCCACCCAAATAAGGTTCATCCGGCGGAAGCGAACTTTTATCTCTTTCATGTACAAAGTGAGTGCTTGGGAAGTCAGCCCGTATCGTTGAAAACGGATCGTAATGTGCTCTTTTTTGAACGTGATATTTTCAGTGGCAGGTGGCAAAATCTCCTTCCTGAAATCGAGTATATCAATTTTCTGCCATATATGATAGATTACAAACCAATTTCATTGTTCCTGCTTATGCTGTTTTAACAAGATAAAACTTGCTTGATTGTTTGTTTCAAGACAGATTTACAAGTTGTAATGGTTTGGAAGGCGATCTTACCTTACAATTTCAGTTCAATTTCTTATCAATTAATAACCGACGAAGCTGCCTTATGAAATACTGGATAAAATCACCGAGTATATCAAAAACGGAAGCAATACAGTATATAACTCTTGCCCTTCTGATATACTCCGCTATTTATTTGGTTTTCTGCGAGATCCACATGCCCTCCGTGGATCGCAACTGGTGGAGGGATATTCAACTGTCAGAGGCGGAACTGCGGGATACATCTTTGATAAAGAAAATCACGGTGGAGAATATTGAACAGGACAATCTTAGTTATTGTAATGATCAGAGCATAATGGGTTTTTTCAAGAAAATATTGTTCGGGCAGAAACAAGTCCCTTTCGGTTGTGCAAACCGGTCATGGCTAGATTTTAAGTCCCGGTTTAAGCCTGGAGATGAGCTTTGGACGTTCAGATATTCCTGGAATAGTGGGCCGCTTGCATCGGGATATATTGAAGGGTTTTGCATCGTTCGGAAGAGCAAAATCATTCGTACATGGGCAACGGAGAGTGTTACCTCGTGAAGTCAGCAAGCCACTTTGAGAATTAGGAAAATAAAATACTTGCAGAAAAAAAAGAAAAAGCATTAGTAGATTCGAATATCCATTATATTTTCTAACATAGTAATACCGCAACTAAGAAGGTTATTTTATGCCTCCCATTTGTGCCATCTGCAAGTGGACGAGACCATTCCCAGATGATTTCAATTTCTGGCCTCATGAAGTCCAGGAACCTATAGATATTTATCCAATAATAGAATGCGGAAAGCCAACGCGACGGCTAAAAGGATATATATGTGCACGCTGCCTGCATGACGCTAATGCTTCAAGGATCTATATTAAATCTATTATGCAAGGGATTAAGATAACACAGCACGCTGTAGATAGATTCTTGGAGCGCCGCACGGGAGAGAACATGACTACTGAAACAGCAAGAATTACTATTTTAAAACTTTTCGCACAAACCAAACCGATCCGTTTTAAGAGCAAACACACAATCCATAGATTCTTGAATAATAGAAGCATTGAGGTTCGTTATACATATGCTCAAGGATTTATATTTGTTGTAGCCAAGGAAGAGCCTCCAGTCATTCTCACGATTGAAGCCACAGGGGACCGGAAACTGAATGATGATTTCTGGTACGAGGAAGAAAGTGAATAACCGCGTCAAGTACCCGAATGAAACTGTGAAGATTGTTTATGGTCTAAAGTTGGTCCGTGATATATCATTCTTCCATGAAAACCACTCAGCGGTATTGCCGGGTATCGAATCTTAAAGTGCAGAGGTATTGAACCGCCCCGGTATTGTCGGAGACTTCATTTTGTGAGAGGATGGAGTCATGAAAAATCAAAACAGGTATTCTCCGGAAGTCAAAGAGAGGGCGGTTCGGATGGTGTTCGAGCATGGGCATGAGTATAATTCCCAGTGGTCGGCCATCATATCGATTTCGTCGAAGATAGGTTGCACTGCAGAGACCTTGCGGCGGTGGGTTCGCCGGGTAGAGATCGACAGTGGGAAGCGAGGCGGCATGACGAGCGATGAGCGGGGGCGGTTCAGGGAGTTGGAGCGGGAGAACCGTGAGCTACGTCGGGTGAACGAGATACTTCGCAAGGCGTCGGCTTTTTTTGCCCAGGCGGAGCTCGACCGTCGACGGAAGTAATGGTGTCGTTTATCGACGAACATCAAGGGAGCTACGGGGTCGAGCCGATCTGCAGGGTATTGCCGATTGCCCCGTCGACCTACTACGAACATAAGTTGTGCCTGGCCGACCCGGGGCGTTTATGTGCGCGATCACGTCGCGACGCTGTTCTGCGCCGGGAGATCAAGCGGGTTTGGGAGGCCAATCGCCGGGTTTATGGCGCACGCAAGGTTTGGCGCCAGCTTCATCGTGAAGGCATAGATGCTGCCCGTTGCACGGTTGAGCGCCTGATGCGTGAGATGGGGCTACAAGGGGTCGTCCGTGGCCGCACACCACGTACAACGATTCCTGATAAGGCATCACTAAGGCCGGCGGATC
>JAKJCD010000205.1 GCA_022706625.1 Bacillota bacterium
TAGTTTGTTTGACATCCCAAGGAACGAATTTCAAGGGTCGAGAATGCCAAAAGTTCGCACAGCTCATAGAAATTTGGATACGAAGCCAATCATCCCCGGTCGGCTGCTTCCCTGCCGGAGGCAATTATGATCATAGCCGGGATGTCTTTTTACAACCAACTCAAATAGTTCCCACAGAATTTTATGAATCTGTTATACTTAATGTAGCTACTGCTGCCGGCACATGCGAAGATGCTGCCATTGGGTCTGCGGATCGCAGGAAGTACCTGTTTTGTATTCTTCCAAAGTATGAATGTCGGTAAAATTCGTTATTACGATTCCGGTTCAAAAGAGAGAGAAGCCGTGGTAAATACAGAGGCGTTATTCTTTACTGTCGTAAACAGAGGCAAAGCCAATGCCGTATTGAACAAGGCGCGTGAATACGGCGCAGCCGGAGGAATGATATTCTATGGGGAAGGCACAGTCCAATCCAAGCTGATGCAAAGGTTAGGACTTACCGAAACCCAGAAAGAGATCCTCATGATATCAGCGCCTTCGGAACTCTGTGATAAATTGCATGAAAAACTCAGCAAAGCTTTCAGATTCCATCGGTGGAATAAAGGCATTGCCTTTACCATCCCCTTTATTCGATACCGCACCCAATCCCAGGACCTTAAGCAATCAGAGCCCCAGGATGACTCTGATATTTCCCACTATTGTATTATGACCATTGTTGATAAAGGCCGCAGCCGGGAATGCATAAAAGCCGCTAGAGCTGCGGGCGCCAGGGGGGGCACCCTCTTTCACGGTACAGGGGCGGGCGTCCCGGCGGATTTTTATTATCCCTTGGTGATAGAGCCCCAAAAGGATATCGTGATGATAATCACCACTAAAGAAAAAGTCGCCCCCATTCGTGAGAGCATTACTTCTCAGATGGAGCTGGATAAACCATGGAATGGTATGATTTTTACCCTGCCTGTTTCCAGGGCCAGCGGCCTCTATGAGAACAGATCCGAAGAACGCACGAGGGGGGTGATATTATAAACCTACTGTTTGAAAAAACGAAAGAAGTCACCCGGACCTTGCTGCCAGTGGTGGCATTAGTACTGCTGCTATGCTTTACTGTCGTTGACGTCAGCACTGATGTCATCCTGCGCTTCATTGCAGGCAGTATCATGCTTCTTATAGGGCTCTCAATATTCTTGTGGGGCGTTGACCTTGCCATGAATCCCATCGGGGAGCATATGTCCCGTGAAACAGCCACTTCAACAACGCCTTTTAAAATTGCTATACTTAGTTTCCTCCTGGGTTTTTTAATTACCGTAGCCGAACCTGATTTACTTGTTTTAGGGGCTCAGATAGAGGCTGCCTCCGGCGGCACTATGAGCGGATCTCTTATCGTATACGTTGTTTCCGTAGGCGTGGGGATTTTGATTTCCCTCGGCATTTTCAGACTGCTGAGAGACAAACCCCTCAACAGGTTCATGGCTATAGCCTACGGGCTGGCTTTTGTACTCGCATTTTTCGTATCAGAGGAGTTTCTTGCAATATCCTTCGACTCCTCCGGGGCCACTACCGGAGCGCTTACCACACCCTTCGTTTTGGCCTTGTCGCTGGGCCTGTCCAAAGCCAAGGGCGGCAAGCATTCTGAAGAGAACTCTTTCGGTCTTGTCGGCGTTATGAGTGCAGGGCCGATACTTGCGGTAATGGCTGCCTCCATCATTTCGGGCCAGAAACATATACAGGACAACGGGGTTGATTTTATTGAAGCCGAAGGTGTCTTCGGTCCCATAATCGACGCGGTTCCGCCGGTCTTTTTAGAGTCGCTTATTGCGCTTTTGCCAATTGTGATTTTGTTTTTTATTTATAACTTCTGCAAATTTAAAATACCAATGAGTGAGCTTAAAGGCATCATTAAAGGGCTTGTCCTGACCCTGACTGGGCTTGTTCTTTTTCTAACCGCTGTACATTCGGGATTTTTGGGAATGGGCAGGATCATCGGCATGCAGATTGCTGAAATGAGCCAGTGGCTGCTCATCGGAACGGGATTTTTGTTAGGCATGATCGTCGTGCTTGTGGAGCCTGCCGTTCATGTCTTGGGCCGCCAAATCGAAGAAGTCACAGGCGGCCATATACCTCTTAAGCTGATCCGCATGACCCTTTCAATCGGTGTTGCCATAGCAATTGCACTTTCCATGGTCCGGATCCTCGTACCTGAAGTAAAACTGTGGTTTTTCCTTCTTCCGGGGTTTGCATTTGCCATTCTGCTTTCTTTCAAGGCTGATCCGATTTTTGTGGGCATTGCTTATGATGCGGGAGGAGTCGCATCAGGACCCATGACGGCGACCTTTGTGCTGGCTTTTGCCCAGGGAGCGGCCTCGGTCGTTGACAGCGCCAATGTGCTGGTGGACGGTTTCGGTGTCATCGCAATGGTAGCCATGGCTCCGGTCTTTTCCATTATGGTGCTGGGAACAGCCTTTAAGCATAAGAGGGTGGAATACTCCGACAGCGAAGGAAGCAGCGGTGCAACGGCATCTTTACCGGATGATGAAATACAGCATAGCTGCATAATGGTGGCGGTAAACAGGGGATATTCCGAAAGGGTAGTAGATATTGCCCGTGGATCCGGCGCAACCGGTGCAACGATAATTCACGGGAGAGGAACCAGCGAACATCATCGAGTCGTATTGCCTATCATTAACTTGGAGTTACAGCCTGAAAAAGAAATCATCCTGCTGATCACCGGAGCGCACTTGAGC
>JAKJCD010000206.1 GCA_022706625.1 Bacillota bacterium
TCAGCATTATTTATACACAGAATCGATATAAGGGCAAAAAAAGATAACGGCATCCACCTGTTTTGATGTGGGCTTGGGAGAATTGAAAGGCATATCCCCGGACGAAACATAAAAATAGTGGCCCCGGCTTTTGGATGAGCAACTATTTACGACTTTGAAGACTGATTCTAGTTGCCTCGACCTGAGATCCATTTGAAGTTTTCATGCTGTCAAGCCTCTCGGGGGTGGAACTTACTTTTTCAATTAGAGCAATTATGACAAGTTCTTTACTTTGCGTCGAAGGTGGTTTACGAAAAGTATAAAACGGGATAGAATTAGTAAGTGTGTTACCGTTAGGAAGACGGCGGAAAGGTGATTTCGATGATGCAAAAAAACAGTGCGCCGCGTTTAATAAATGAGGCCTTTGTCAATACTTTCATCAAGAAGCGAAATAAGGAACTACATAAAGGTGAGTGCGGGAAGGTTTTAATTATAGCAGGCCGAAAAGGCATGACCGGAGCCGCAGTCCTCAGTGCAAAAGGTGCATTGCGCAGCGGAGCCGGATTGGTTAGGATATCGGTTCCGGAGGAACTCTTTCCGATACTGCAAATCAGTGTACCCGAAGCAACCTGTGTGTCCAGAACGCTTCCACCGGAGCAGCTTGATGAATATCAGGCAATCGTTATCGGCCCGGGGTTGGGAGATGAGCTTTCCAATGTTCCTATTATAAAAAACGTTTTTATCAGTAGCTGCCCCGTCATTGTACTCGACGCGGACGGCCTGAACATTCTTGCCCGCAGCGATGAACTGGCGGAAGCTTTAGGGCACGCAAAAGGCCGGTCGATCATCACGCCACATCCGGGAGAAGCGGCCCGGCTTTTAGGCTGCAGCAGCAAAAGGGTCAACGAGTCCAGAGTGGAGTCCGCATCAAAGCTTGCGGAACAAACAGGCTCCGTTGCCGTCTTAAAAGGTGCGGGAACCATTGTGGCAACACCAAATGGGGAGGCATATATTAATACGACAGGAAACCCAGGAATGGCTACCGGCGGCAGCGGGGATGTCTTATCGGGCATCATAGGAGCGCTGGCGGGACAAGGCTGTTCATGCTTCGCGGCTGCGGCCTGTGGAGTCTATATCCACGGATCTGCAGGCGATATTGCAGCAGAGAGGCTGGGCGAATATGGGGTCATAGCCTCCGATATCGCTGCTATGGCAGGCCTGGCTATAAAAAGGATCACGAAGTTTTAAAGTTTGACAAAATGCGACACATAAGCTATTCTGGATATATGTTTGGATATACATGCATATATACACAATAGAAAGGGCAGAGGGGAGCAAATGTCAAATCTAAAAAAAGTGATCATCAGCCTGCCGGATCCAATGCTGGAGGAGGCAGACCGCTTTGCAGCAAAACAGAATATCAACAGGAGTGAACTGATCAGAGAGGCTCTCATACTCTATCTTGAAGATCAAAAGAAAAAGCAGATCCGAAAAGAATTGATCAGAGGATATGAGGAAATGAACGGACTCAACCTTACTTTGGCTGAGGAAGGCATGGAAGAGGCCCTGACAGACTTAAATGAATATGAGGCAAAATTGATATAGTTTCCGATGCGGGGCTGGTCTCCGCCGGAATGTACGGAAGAGAGAGTGAATGACTTGATTGTGAAAAAAGGTGAGATCTATTTTGCCGATTTGAGCCCTGTCATAGGCTCGGAACAAGGCGGCATAAGGCCTGTCCTTGTTGTCCAAAACGACATCGGCAATAAATATAGCCCCACGGTAATCGTGGCAGCAGTTACTTCGCAGATCAATAAGGCCAAACTGCCTACACATGTGGAGATCACGGCAGAAGGCCATGGGCTTGCAAAAGATTCGGTGATCCTGCTGGAGCAGCTGAGAACGATAGATAAAAAGCGTTTAAGGGAGAAAATCGGTCGAATTGATGACAACAGCATAGAAAGGACAAATGAAGCTCTGACCATAAGCCTCGGAATAGTTGACTTTTAACATTCCGAATCAGCGGGCAAGCCGGAGCAAGACGGCTCCCAGACTTGCATACAAAGCACGAACCGGCGGAACTTATCCCGTTCGACAAGACAAATTGTAAGAACACAAAGGAGGAGCGGAATGAAAAAGACAAAATTCATCATCGCAGCAATCGTTGCCCTGGCCCTCATCGCTGCAACTGCAGCAGTGGGGGCTGCAAGTTATGAACCGGGTTCATCGGAAGATCCGATAGTGACCAAAAGCTATGTAGATTCGCAAATAGAAGCTCTGAAAAAGAGCGGAGGGTCCACGGTAGTTTTTGAACCTGTTTCTGTCGCAGAAGGAAAGAGCCTCATAGGGGGAACAGGTACCGAATTGATCCTCAGAAGCGGCGGAGCCCTTGCGATTGCTAAAGGTCAGGACGGGATACCCGATGTGACACAAGGTATAGACCTCGCCGGGGGGCTTGCCGTCACCAAAAACCATCTGCTGCTGATACCCAGGGATGACGGCAGGGGGATCTACGCCGCCACTGACATTTGGGTCATGGTAAAAGGTACGTATTCTATAAAATAGCAGGGCAGGGGCAGGTAAGATCAGGCAAGACAATATTAATGAACAAAGGAAGACCAAATGAGTAAATCAAACAAAAGGATATCATTGTTACTTTCGCTTGTGCTGATTATTAGCGCATTCAGCGGATGGACGGCATTTGCCGACAGTCTTGGGGACAAGCTATATGGAAAAACTCTCAACATAGG
>JAKJCD010000207.1 GCA_022706625.1 Bacillota bacterium
TAATCGTATGCGTGTCCCAGTCTTCTTCCACTGATGCTCCCATGCTGCGTAAAATCCGGCACATCACATCGACATCACGTAGGTTTGGTACATCGTAAATCTCACACTTGCCTTCCGCCATCAGCGTCGCTGCGAGTATGGGCAAAACCGCATTTTTTGAACCGCTTACATCTACTTCACCCCGCAGCGGCCCTGATTGTTTCACGATAAATTTAGCCAAATAATCCTCCGTACCGTCGACTCTTCCGATAAATATCCAGATTATTATACTGAATCTGCCCATGTTTGTCAAAAATTTGGGCTGTGCTCGAAAAGAAGTTGAAAACCGGAAGAAAGTAGTAGATAATGAAAGTGTGGATATCTATTATCAGGATGTGCAAGGAGCCAGGTATGACTATTACCATTTCTTTATTCGATGCTTTAATTGCGGTGCTCATCGTCCTTGCGATCGTATTGCTAGTGCAACTGATTATATTGATCAGAAGCCTTTTACCATCTGCGCGGTCGCTTGCAAAGATATTGGATGACACATCTCATATTACGAGCACTGCTAAGACCGGAATAGAAGATGCCCAGCGCATTGTAAGCGATTTAAGCGGATCGCTTGGAGACA
Source organism: Bacillota bacterium (assembly GCA_022706625.1). Lineage (GTDB taxonomy): Bacteria > Bacillota > Clostridia > Peptostreptococcales > Anaerovoracaceae > UBA1426. The sequence continues at coordinate 614 of JAKJCD010000207.1, forward strand.
TAGCCGGAACCGTACGTCACAAAAAAGGAACGCTTTCTGCAGTGGGCAGCATTACAAGCGCCATAGCGAATCTTATCAATCTGTCGAAAAAAAAGAAGAAATAGACAGGTAATAATTGAAAAAGCTTGCTTTATTTTCTCATTGCGCCTATAATGAGTCGTATATGTTTATTTAGGTAGATATAGGAGGCTAGCGACATGAAAGCTACCGGAATCGTAAGAAAGCTGGACACGCTCGGCAGGATTGTAATACCGATGGAGCTCCGTCGTACATTCGAACTGGAAATCGGCGATCCTATCGAAATTTTCGTCCAAGATAACGACATTATCTTGCGGAAATATCAACCTGCCTGCATTTTCTGCAACGATGCCACAGACGTCGTTTCCGTTCGCGGAAAGAATGTGTGCAAAAAGTGTCTCAGCGAACTCAAGGAACTGTAGTGAAGAAACGATAACATGAATTGACACACCAAAAACAGTTTCCAATACCAAACGGCGATTCACATCGCCGTTTTTCGTTACCGCTGCTTCGGTCTGCGCATTCTTTTGCGCGACTTTTCTCTTTCGCTCTCGCTTCGGCCGCTCTTTTCCTCTTCACGGCCGCTTCGGTCCTTTTGAGCCGGTTTCCCGATATCTTCTTTTGCATAGACGTGATACTCAGTCGATAACTTTTCCGACTGTTCATCCGAACGCTCTTCTAAAACCAACCGGGTCTTAATTTTATTTTCCAGCACATTTACATCACATACCAGCGCCATACCGTCCTGAGTTGAAATCCGATCGCCCGGCTCAGGCATCCCCTTCTTAAGTTCCGTGTAAACATCGTTTTCAAACTGCAGGCAACACATCAACCTGCCGCAGGTCCCGGAAATTTTAACCGGATTTAAAGAAAGATTCTGTACCTTTGCCATTTTGATGGATACAGGTTCAAAGTCAGCAAGCCAGGAATGACAGCAAAGGGCTCTGCCGCAGGAACCTATTCCGCCGAGCAGTTTTGTTTCATCGCGCACACCAATTTGCCGAAGCTCAATGCGCATGCGGAATACGCCGGCCAGATCTTTAACGAGCTCCCGGAAGTCGACACGACCATCAGAAGTAAAATAAAAAATGATTTTGGAATGATCGAATGTATATTCTACATCGACGAGCTTCATATCCAAGCTGTGTTTCTCGATTTTTTCCTGGCAGAGTTTGAGCGCTTGCTCCCTTTTTTCCTGATTGGCCAAATGAAGCGCGCGGTCTTCCTCGTTTGCGATGCGCAATATCGGCTTTAAAGGTGCAATCACCTCACTGTCTGCAACGATTCTATCTCCATATGCCGCTGTCCCGTACTCAATACCGCGCGCCGTCTCTACAATGACCTCATCCCCGGCTGCGACATCCAAATCGCCAGGATCAAAGTAGTAGATTTTACCCGCTTCTCGAAAACGAACTCCTACGACCTTTGTCATACTGTTTCCTCCGTTATATCTCTATCAAATAAAAGGCATAAGCGCTTCATCGCGTAGTTAATATTATGCCCGGACCGCAAGCTCAGCTTTGCCTGTTCAACTTGCTTAACGGCCACTCTAATTGACTCAATGCGCGCATATTGTTTTCCTTCAACCGCAGCAATCAGATCCTCTCTGAGCTGATCTGATACTGCATCCAGCAGTTCAAGGCTGCATGCCCGGTCTGCAAGATAGGGCGCAACCGTTTCGAGGCGTTTATAAAATGGCTGCTTATTCATGCACTGATTTATTAATAAGCTGCCTGTTTCCATAGCTTCGGCCGAAATAGTAATGTCTTCCGAAAGCATAAATTGAACGCAACGAGAAAGCACTGTCGGCAACAACGCCTGCTTTCGCTCGGCCAGCAACAGAATAACCGACCGCCCCGGAGGTTCTTCCAATGTTTTGAGCAGTTTGTTTTGCGCTTCCACCGTCATCGCATCCGCATCGTCAATGATTGCGATGTTGCGTTTCCCAAATGGCTTGCAGGATAACCGCTCTATGATACCCAACACTTCATCCTTCCGGATGCTTGCCCCGCTTTTTTGGGCCGTAAAAAAATCTTCGTGATTGCCGTGCATCATTTTCCTGCAAGAAATACATACATCGCACGCGTCAT
>JAKJCD010000208.1:0-291 GCA_022706625.1 Bacillota bacterium
GCCCTTTGCCGTGCCGTCCAGCTTTGTCAAAACGATCCCTGTTATCTTTGCTGCACTGTCAAATTCGCGTGCCTGGGAAACCGCATTCTTTCCCGTCGTGGCATCCAATACCAGCAGGCTTTCCTTTTCCGCCTCCGGGTAATCCCTCTCTATGATCCTGTGCATCTTCTCCAATTCCGCCATGAGATTTTTTTTAGTCTGGAGCCTTCCTGCCGTATCGCAGATCAGCACATCAGTTTTTCTTGCCTTTGCCGCCATTACGGCATCGTATATGACTGCAGCGGGGTCTGC
>JAKJCD010000208.1:301-2717 GCA_022706625.1 Bacillota bacterium
ACTCACGCCCAAGCGGTCCCCCCAGATTTGGAGCTGTTCAGCTGCTGCTGCGCGAAAAGTGTCCGCCGCTGCCAATAGCACCGATCTGCCCTCTTTCTGCAGTTTATATGCAAGCTTGGCGATAGTGGTGGTTTTCCCCGAACCGTTCACTCCCACGACCAGAATTATAAGAGGGGATTTCTCAGACAGCTTATGGGCTTCCCCTTTGTCCGTCAAATCTTCGATAATATCACGTATCCTTAATTTTACACCCTCCGGATCACGGATATTGTTTTTCTTTACATCTTCCCTCAACCTATCGGTGATTTTTTCGGCTGTATCCATTCCGATGTCTGAGGTTATCAGCGCTTCTTCCAATTCCTCCATCATCGTCTCGTCCACCACCGGGCGCATTAGAATAACGTCCTCTATTTTTTCCTGCAGCCTTCCAAAAAAGGATTTTTTCTTTTGAAACACTATATACCTCCGTTTATTGTATCTCGTCTCCCGGCTTTAGAGATATGACCTTTGAAATGCCTCCTAAAGGCATCGTCACACCATAAAGCACATCCGCAAATTCCATGGTGGCTTTCTGGTGCGTGACCAATGCGAACTGGATCTCTTTAAAATCTTTAAGGTAGCGCGCAAACCTGTCGATGTTTGCCTCGTCCAAGGCCGCCTCTATCTCATCCAATATGCAGAAAGGCGTGGGCTTTGTCCTAAGTATGGCAAACATCAAAGCAATGGCGGTCAGGGTCTTCTCCCCGCCTGATAAAAGATTAATATTCTGTAACTTTTTCCCCGGCGGCTGGACAATAATATCTATGCCGGTTTCCAAAGGCAGAGTCTCATCGGCAAGTCGAAGTTCGGCAGTGCCTCCGCCAAACAGCGACAGGAAAGACTCTTCGAAATTGATTACCACCTGGTCAAAGCTCTCTTTGAAGCTCCTTTTGATATTCCTGTCCATGTCACCTATTATTTTTACCAATGAATCCATGGCGGTAAGAAGATCATCTCTCTGCACCGTAAGAAATTCATATCGTTCACTGACACTTTCGTATTCCTTGATGGAACCAATGTTCACCTCTCCCAGTTCTTTCATACGGTTCTTTATCTCACGGCTTTCCCTCACCGCCGAGGACATTACAAAGTCTTTTTTTTGCAGATCTATCGCCTGTAAATAGGAAACCTCAAAATCCTCCCACAGCTTTTGCTTATATCCTTCCACCTGGGTTTCGTTCCTTGCAAGTTTCAACTGAAGCTCATACTTGTCATTCTGCCAGCCTGAAATGGTTTTGTCCAGGGACTCCCTTTTCTCCCGGATCTCATCTAAGTAACGGGCGATCCTTCCTCTTTCTTCGACTGCCCCTCGTATTTCCTCTTCTATTGCAAGTTTTCCTGCTTCTTTCTCGGCAAGTATCCTGACACTGTCTTCGTCATCGGCGAAAAGCCTGTCCCTTTGGCTTTCTAGGGTTTTCAAGGCTTCCCTTCTCTTTGCTGCCTCTTCTTCATACTCCTCTATGTATCCGTAAGCTCTTTTAAGGTTTTGTTCCCCGTTGTTTTTTTCTGCGGCAGCTGTACCTGCAAGGAGTCTGGTCTGCACCAGGCCCTCTTTTTCTTCATCCAGTCTCTGCTTTACAGAGGCACTCTCTTTCATTGCACTTTCTATTTCTGCCTCTGAGTGAGCAATGACCTCCTCCGCATGGGAAACTGCTTTCCTTAGCTCTTCGATCATAGTTTTTGCGGATTCTTCTTCGTTCTCGATGGAAGCAAGCTCCCTGTTTCTTCGTTCTCCGGAGTTTTTGATATCCGAAAAAGCAGCCGACAACCGTGCAAGTTCATTCTCTCTCGCATATAGCAGACGCTCCGCCTCTTTATATTCTAAATCCAGATCTTCTAACTGTTTCCTTCCCTTTTCTGTTTTTTCCGCCAGATCTTCTGCTTGCTTTAAAAGCTTATTTTGCTGCTCCCGGAGTTTTACAAGCTTATCGGATAATCCCTTTCCCTCCGCCTTCCTTTCCAGAAGCCCAGCAGTTTTATTGCGGTAGGCCCCTCCGGTAATCGCTCCCGAAGCATTTACCACATCGCCGTCAAGTGTGACGAAGCGCAGCCCTCCCGCTCCTTGTGATTTCGACATCCCGATCGCCTGCTCCAGCTTTTCTACGATGACTGCTCTGCCAAGAAGATATTCCACAGCTTTCTTATACCTGTTATCGAAGGTAACACAGTCCGTGCCGAAGCCTTTGAATCCTGCCGCTTTTTCCAGATCTGCCGCAGGGCCGGTATAATAGGGTTTTATACTCGACAGAGGCAGGAAGGTGAGCCGGCCGACCCGGTTTTCCTTCAGCAATCGGATCGCCTCCTGTGCATCTTCGTCATCTTCGCAAATAATATTTTGAAGGGAAGCTCCCAGTGCGGTTTCAATGGCCTTTTCAAA
>JAKJCD010000209.1 GCA_022706625.1 Bacillota bacterium
TTCCTACTCCGGCATTTTTCACCTGGCTGCCGTCTATTACGACTGTCCCGTCGCCGAGAACAAATTGCAATTGCGCTGTTTTCCCGATAGTCTTTATTGCTTCATCGGAATCCTCCGCCCCTGGAAGCTCTACCCGGATTTTTTTCTCTCCTTCGATAGTTACAACAGGTTCAGAGAGCCCCATTTGATTGACCCTGTCTTCGATAATGATTTGGGTCTGTTCCATGAGTTTCGCTAATTCCGCACCTGTGGCATCCGTCTGAGCTTCCATTACAACATAGACGCCCCCTTTAAAGTCCAATCCGAGTTTGATCTTATCCTTGATCGATGGGCCGAAATCCGTAAATGCGAATATCCAACCTAAAAATATCAGGATGATCAGTGTGATAGCTAAGACTTTTTTCATCATATATCCCTTCTGTTCTAAAAAATACTAACATTCATTCTACTACTATTTGAGCTTGTCCACAAGAGATTTACACTATTCTTTGACACGTACACAATGCGGTCCGACCTTGCGCCGTCCGTATTATTTAAATACTTTAATGGTTTTCAAAGGTTTACTCCGATCATTCCACCGAAGCTGCCAATGAAAACGCATGGCAGATATCTAAGCTGAAGTATGCCAGCTTCGGAATACGATCCTGTCAAAAGAACTGTAACGGCATTTAATATCAGTACAAAAATGATCGTAAAGAGCGCACCGAACAAGATGCCTTTTTTCTGAATCACATTTCCGGTCAGCAGTCCGATAAGGAAGCATGATACACACAGGGCGGCCAGAACATAAAGTTGCATCCAGCGTTCGGGCAGTGGAGTATATCTTATCAGAAATCCGATTGCGGCAAAGAGTATAAAAAGGCAAACATAAGACAGGATAAAGGCCTTGGCAGTTCGAAATCCTTTTGAAGTTATGGGTTTTGTATTCATCAGATCACCTCCGCACACCTTTTTAAGTATATTGGGGATCCGGCACGAATATAACAAAAACCCTGCAATGAGATTGCAGGGCGTCTGATCATAATTTACATAAAGTAATTATTCTTTATCAAGGGGACTCTTTTCCGAATCTGCTTCAAGAGGATTCTGTTCAAAGGGTTCATCATCGGGAACGGGTTTTGATGTTTTTTCCAACCTTCTTCTTGGTGCTTTTTTCTCCGGCTCAATGTCTTCTTTTGCTTCAGTTACTGGTTTTGATTTGGAAGTCTTTGATGCAGGGGCTCCTCCGTCTTCTACCACTTTGGAAATCGCCCATCTGGTAACTTCTAATTTAACTTTGTCTGCCCCCACTTGTATTACCAGTGAATCATCCTTAACACGTGAGACGGTTCCGTATATCCCACCGATGGTAATGATATTATCGCCGACCTTAATGCTGCTTCTCATAGCATTGACTTGCCTCTCCTTTTTCTTTTGAGGCCTGATCAGCAGGAAGTACATTATGAATATCAGCAGAATTAATGGCATTAACGTGTACAGTGTGTCCATGTCTTATCCTCCTATCAGATTCTATGTGCATTATATCGGATTATTTGCTTTTTGCAAAGCTTTTTTTCCTTGATTTACAGATACGCATATGCTATTATATCGTTGTTGTGCCGGCGTGATGGAATTGGCAGACGTGCGGGACTCAAAATCCCGTGGTGGCAACACCGTATCGGTTCGACCCCGATCGCCGGCACCAGTTAGATGATACAAATATAATACTTTATCGGGGCGTGGCGCAGCTTGGTAGCGCGTTTGACTGGGGGTCAAAAGGCCGCAGGTTCAAATCCTGTCGCTCCGACCATGACCATACAATACAAAAAGCGGGATATCAAAGATACCCTGCTTTTTGTATTGTCGATTATCAAATAAGAGCTTTTAACTCATTACACATACTGATGCGTTTTGCTTCCAATTCCTGGGACGTGGTTCCGCTGTTGACAAAAGTACCGCGGAGGATCCGGTCGCCTTCCCGATAGTCCGTCAAGACTTCATCGGCAGCCAAATAACCTGTATAGAGCTTTAAGGGCCCTGCCGCACCCATAATATGCTCTCCCGGAGACTGCAATTTCCCCTCGGAAATATGATAATGCTCATAGGAAACAAAACGTTCTGCTTGTACGTTAAGAGGCAAAGAACCGGTTCCTTCATCCCAATTATCCTCAAAGAGATCCACTATCTCCGAAAGCAGATTGACGCCGGTGCTGTGCAATACGGCTGTCGGAGTCTGGCTCGGTATTCTGGCATCGATCTCCAGCACCTTAAAGACTCCATTATCATCAATGACTTCGAGATCCATAATACCATACAATCCTATCGTTTCAGCAATCTTTACAGCAGTATCCTCAAAAGCCCTTTTCTGCTTTTCCGTGATCGGACAGGGACAGGTTACCTGATTACAATCGTATATATCATCCATATGGATTTCAGTCACCTGATAAGTACGATAGGCTCCGGGCCTTCCGATAATTTCTATCGAATAAGAAGGCCCTGCCAGCTGCTCCTGAACAATCCACTCCTCTCCCGGCTGCAGATGTGCAAGAAAGTCGGCCGCTTCCTTTTCAGTCTGAAGACTCCTGACTCCGTTGCTGCCGCTGGATACGGAAGGCTTTACTATGTATGGCGCTTTGCAATCTGGATAATAAGCCGGAGCTGAAATTCTATTTTCATGAAACAATTTATCGGAATA
>JAKJCD010000020.1 GCA_022706625.1 Bacillota bacterium
GAACCGTCAGCCTCGCACTTGGTATATTATGCATGTCTCAAAACCCCATATATATGTGTGAATAATTAAATTATAACAAAATATTCGGAATTGTGTCGTATTTTATTATAATATTTGAAAAAGATGCAAAATCGAACCTGACCTAGGAGGATGGCAAGGGGAGGCAAGGGGACGCTTTGTTTGCCACCCTGGGGTCTGGGGTGGCAAACAAAGCGTCCCCTTGCCTCCCCTTGCCATTCTTAAATTGTTCTTGTATTTAGATTCGCCGCCCGTATATAATAGTACAGTATACGGGCGGCGGCTGAGTGTTTGGAAGCCTGTCGCCAAGGGTATCAAAGTTATTGTATTTAGTCACTATTATGGTGTTGGTATCACGGTAAAATATTGGCGCAGATCATTTATTAGGGGGGAAACACTTGGGTAAGGTGAAAATCACGGAAACGGCATTGCGGGACGGACATCAGTCACTTATAGCAACCAGGATGACTACGGAGGAAATGGTCCCTATACTGAGTACAATGGACAGGGCGGGCTACCATGCTCTTGAGGTTTGGGGCGGCGCCACTTTCGACGCATGCCTGCGCTTCCTTAATGAAGATCCCTGGGAGAGGCTCAGGGTCATCCGGAAGAATATTAAAAATACAAAACTGCAGATGCTCCTAAGAGGACAGAACCTTCTGGGCTACAAGCATTATGCGGACGATGTGGTGGAAGAATTTGTAAAGAAAAGCCTGGCCAACGGTATCGATATTATCAGGATTTTTGATGCGCTTAATGATCCCAGAAACTTAATGAAAGCTATCGAGGCAGTTAAGAAGGGAGGGGGCCATGCTCAGGCGGCTATGTCCTATACCATCAGTCCAGTTCATACCAATGAAGTTTTTGCAAATCTGGCGAAGGATTTTTCCGATATGGGAGCGGATTCCATTTGCATAAAAGATATGGCCGGCCTTTTGGATCCTTATAATACCTATGCGCTTGTAAAGGAAATAAAGAAAAAGGTCAGCCTGCCCCTTGAAATTCATACCCATGCCACCAGCGGACTCGGGAGTATGACACTTCTTAAGGCTGTAGAAGCCGGAGCGGATATTATAGATACTGCGATCTCACCGTTTGGAGAGGGCACCTCTCAGCCTTCCACGGAGTCTATTGTAAAAGCATTTGCCGGTACGGAATGGAATACGGGCATGGATATGGACGCACTGAACGAGATCGCCGAGTATTTCAGGCCGATCCGTGAAAAATATATTGCGGAAGGGCTCCTGGATCCCAAACTCATGGGAGTAGACATCAATACTTTAAAATACCAGGTCCCGGGCGGAATGCTGTCCAACCTGGTGTCCCAGCTTAAGCAGCAAAATGCTATGAACAAATTCGAAGAAGTGCTCCGGGAAGTGCCAAGGGTCAGAGAAGACTTGGGATATCCGCCGCTGGTCACACCTACAAGCCAGATTGTCGGCACCCAGGCGGTACTGAATGTGGTAATGGGCGAGCGCTATAAGATGGTACCCAATGAAGTCAAACAGCTTGTAAAAGGTATGTACGGAAAAACCACTGTGCCTATCAAAGAAGATATCGTAAAGAAGATCATAGGTGACGAGGAGCAGATCACTTGCAGGCCGGCAGACCTCATCGAGCCTGAGCTTGAAAGCATCAAAAAAGAGATTGCTCAATACGTTGAGCAGGATGAAGATGTGCTGACAAGAGCTATGTTTCCAAAACCATCAATCGATTTCTTTAAGTATAGGAATGCAAAGAGGTATCAGATCGATTCGAGTCTTCTGGATGAAGAGAATATGGTATATCCTGTATAAAATCGATTAAACCTGTCCGACTTCATTCCAGCTCTTCCACGAGAAAAACGCCGGGCAGAACAGAAAGAAGCTCTACAACTTCCACATGACTGATTTTTTTAGGGATCCTGATCGATAGATCCAGACTATAGCCGTCACAGGCAATAGCATCGGATTTGTTGATATGGGTCTCTATTATTGTTATGCCTTTGCTCCTGACAGAGGAGAGAAACTCCCTAACGCTTGTCATGCAATCTAATTCGACAAAGAGACTCATCATTCTGGAGCGATTGTAGAAGTATACTTCCAGCCTGGGAAGCAGAGCTAAAGCGCAGAAAACAAAGCTGCCGGCAATTATTGCCCCCGCATAGAAACCGATCCCCAAAGCAAGCCCTATGCATGCGGAAGCCCATAACCCTGCAGCGGTGGTAAGCCCCTTGACTTTATTTCTGCTTGTAACAAGAATGAGTCCCACTCCAAGAAAGCCGATGCCGCTGATGACCTGTGCCCCTAGTCTTCCGGGGTCCGACGTATGAGATATGCTTTCAAATATGTATGCATTTGTCATCATTGCCAGAGTGGCTCCTACGCATACCAGGATGTGGGTACGAAGCCCCGCCTGATGTTTATTTGCGCCCCGTTCCAATCCGACTATCCCGCCGAAAAGTACCGCAAGAGACAATCTCAGCGCAATGGATGCCAAGTTGATACCGTAAAGCCATTCCATGAGTCCACCCTCCATGTAAAGATACTTACCTGTCTAAATAGATCTCCCGATTTTGTATCCCTATTATATGCAAAATCTTTGAATGAGTAAACATTTTTTGTTATTTCATGGTAAAATAAATGCACAGAGAGGAGGGTAGAGCAATGTATCGGGAAATCAAGAAAAAGAAACTCATACTGGATAATCGAAAGCCGTTCCGCAAAGAAACAGCACGGCTCATTGCGGAGATAAACCGCCTGGACTGGATATATTCTTCTATGCAGCTGGACGGAGGCAATCTGAAAAAAGAAGCCGTAGGGAGGATTATAAACGGAGATTTCCTGACTGACATAAGCATAAACGAACATTCCATCATCAGCAATTACAAAGGAGTTATAGATCTTGCATACGATATGGCGGAAATGGATTACTATTTAAATGAAAAATACATGTTCAAGCTATACAAGATTTTGACCGGCGAGACAGAAGCAGAATACAGAAAGAGCAATCCGGTATTGCGGATGATAGCATACAATCCCCCGCATTTTAAAGAGATAGAGGAGCAAATGGAGCTTATGTTCAACTGGCTTCATTCCAATTTATATCAAACAAATCCGATTGAGAAAGCAGCGTACTTACATAATAAACTAATTGAAATCTATCCCTATCAAACCTCATCCGAGGCAATGGCCAGAATCGCAGCCCAATACCATTTGATCCGTAACGGCTTCCCCCCGATCCAATGGAATATCAGCGAACAGGAATACTATGACGCCATTCGTATTTATTTAAAAAATGAAGACATCCAACCGATCTATGATGTGCTTGAGCGGGGTGTCTTCAATAAACTGGAGATAATGATGCAGTTGACGGCCGAATCATGATTTTGTCGCACGTTTTCGGACATCGATGGCTTCGTAAACATCCTGCTCAAAAAGAGGAGAGAAGCTCCTGAACTCTGTCAGGGTCATGTCGTCCAACCTTTTGTTCTGACCGATGCAGTAAAGTACCATCTTTCCGATTACCTCATGGCAGTCCCGGAATGGAAGTCCCTTCTTCACAAGATAATCGGCGGCATCGGTGGCATTCATGAAACCTGAATCAACAGCCTTCTCCATGCTTTCTTTTTTAATCTCCATTGTTCTAATCACCTGAGTGAAGATTTCAAGACAATCCTTAAGGGTGTCTCCAGCATCGAAAAGGGGAGGCTTGTCCTCCTGCATGTCCTTGTTGTAGGTTAGGGGCAATCCTTTCATTATCGTGAGCAAAGAAAACAGATCCCCGTATACTCGTCCTGTTTTCCCTCTAATAAGTTCGGCCATATCCGGATTTTTCTTCTGGGGCATTATGCTGCTGCCTGTGCTGTAGGCATCGTCAATTTCGATAAAAGCGAATTCAGTGGAGCTCCAAAGGATGAGCTCTTCACAAAAGCGGGAAAGGTGCATCATGGCGATGGCGCAGCAGGCGGTGAATTCAATTGCGAAATCTCTGTCGCTGACAGCATCCATGGTATTTTCGCATATTCCGGAAAACCCAAGTTTTTCGGCAACGAAATGACGATCGATGGGATAAGTAGTACCGGCTAAAGCTCCTGCGCCAAGGGGCAGAAGATCCGTTCGCTTATAGCAGTCACCAAATCTTTCGATATCTCTCTTAAACATCTCATTATAGGCTCCAAGGTGCAGTGCAAGCGTAACAGGCTGGGCCCTTTGCAGGTGGGTATAGCCCGGCATGATAGTCTCCTTGTGCTGCCCGGACAATTCATCCAAAGCCGCTGCTAAGGCAGAAAGCAAGTCTTGTATCTCTCTGATCACTTCTTTTTGATAGAGCCTCAGATCCGTTGCAACCTGATCGTTACGGCTCCTTGCGGTATGCAGCCTCTTGCCTGCGGCGCCTATGCGCTCTGTGAGCAAGGTTTCAATGTTCATGTGGATATCTTCCCGTTCCGTTAAAAAGGTTACTTTGCCGGCTTCGATATCTTCCATTATTTCATGAAGAGAAAGCCGAATGGCTTCGGCTTCCTCAATGGGTATTATCCCCTGCCTGCCCAGCATCAGGGCATGGGCGAGACTCCCTTCTATATCATGTTTATAAAGCCTCTGGTCTGTTTCTATAGAGGCATTGAAAGCATCAGCGGATGAATTCGCCTCCTTTGAGAATCTTCCTTTCCAAAGTTTCATGAGTATCGGTCCCTCCCTCTAAGTTCTGCTTGTGGATGGCCCTGATCTTTAGTGGCAGGGCAAATAAGTTGATAAAGCCTTCCGAGTCCTTTTGGTTATATACCTCATCTTTGCTGAATGTTGCAAATTCTTCACTGTACAAAGAATACTTCGATTTGGATGCGACTGGTATAGCACTCCCCTTATACAGTTTAACCTTTACAGTTCCAGTTAGCAAGTTCTGGGTAGAATCCACAAAAGCCTCAATGGCTTCTCTTAAAGGAGTGAACCACAATCCGTCATAGACAAGCTGGGAGTATTTTTGTGCTACTATGTTCTTGTAAGCCAAGGTATCTCGATCCAACACAAGCTTTTCCAATGCAGAGTGAGCTTTGTACAAAACCGTACCTCCTGGAGTCTCATAGACTCCCCGGGATTTCATACCCACAAGGCGGTTTTCTATGATATCAACGGTGCCGACGCCGTTATCGCCGGCAAGCTTGTTTAAAGCAGTAAGAAGGTCAAGAGGACCGAGCGCTTTGCCGTTTAATGCAACGGGGATACCGTTTTCAAAGCCTATATCGACGTATGTGGGCTCATCCGGGGCATTTTCAGGAGTCACACTCATCTTAAGTATGTCATCCTTATGCTGGTTCCACGGATTTTCCAGATTGCCGCCTTCATGGCTAATATGCCAGATGTTTTGATCCCTGCTGTAGATATCGTCTTCCGTCTGGGCAATGGCAATGTTATGGGCCTTAGCATAGGCTATACAGTCTTCCCGGGATGTAAGGTCCCAAATCCTCCAGGGGGCAAGGATCTTTATAGCGGGGTTCAAGGCTTTGATGCTGGCTTCAAACCTGACCTGATCGTTGCCCTTTCCGGTACAGCCGTGGGCTATGTAATAGGCTCCTTCGGCTTCAGCCACTTCGACTAATTTTTTTGCCATAAGGGGTCTTGCCATCGATGTACCAAGCAGATAGTCTCCCTCATATATTGCACCGGCTTTCAGAGTCGGCCAGATGTAATCGGTGATGAACTCTTCCCTTATATCCACTATGTAAGCTTTAAAAGCTCCAGTATCATAAGCTTTCTTCTTGATAGCGTCAAAATCTTCATCTTGCCCTGCGTTGCAGCATACAGCGATCACATCGTAATCATAATGCTCTTTCAGCCAGGTCATAATGACGGATGTATCAAGACCACCCGAATATGCGAGTACTACTTTTTCTTTTTCCATTTCCTTTTCCTCCGGTTAGCATATTAATTCCGCGGCCAATTTTGGGTTTTGTTTGTCTTATATGGCGGAACCATGTTAAAACACTGGGCCTGCGGTTTATAAACAGTATTATGTGAAGAATTATAGCATTGTGATATGAGGATTGCAATAGATATTATTATATTTATGCAACATTAATTTATAAATATGCATAAAGTCGAATGAAAGAAGGGCATAGTTTGTAAGTTAGCAAGCATATAGTAATTTCAAGCCGTTCTGGTATTGTTCGGACGTACCGTGTCTTTACAATGCAGGTAAAAAAAGATATAATACATGGAATAATGTAACCGTTAACGGTATCGGTTTTTTGAATAATGATCGGCTGATAGATGCAAGTTGCTGCAGCATGCAAAGATTCCGCAGAATCCCGGAGGTGTTTCCTTGAATACAGACATCGTTTATAGGGCATTATCGGAGCAGATAGGCGAGGACCGACTTGAAAAAAATGCTCGGATGGCTGAGCATACCTCGTTTTTGGCAGGAGGGAGGGCTGCAGTTTTGGTCACTCCCGGCAATGTAAGGCAGCTGCGATATGCTATGAAGATTATTGCGGAAGAGAAAGTCCCTTTCTTCATAATGGGAAACGGTACCAATATATTGGTAAGGGATGGGGGCTACCGCGGTGTCGTAGTGAAAATAGGCAGCGCATTAAGTGACATTATTATAAATGACCGAGGGATTGAAGCTGGAGCGGGAGCCCTGCTTAAGCATATTGCTGAAAAGGCTCTGGAAAAAGGACTGACAGGGCTGGAATTTGCAGCGGGCATTCCGGGAAGCGCAGGCGGTGCAGCATATATGAATGCGGGTGCTTACGATGGTGAAATGAGCAGGGTTATAGAAAGGGTGGAGATCCTTAAAAGTGACGGCAGTGAAATATATTCACTTTCTTCCGATGAAATGGGATACGGATACCGAACAAGCAAGCTGATGGCGACCCGGGAGGTCATCCTATCCGTTGCTCTTAAATTAACAGCCGGCAAAAGGGATGATATCGCTTTGAAAATGGATGATTTTAATTCCAGAAGGAAGCAAAAGCAACCCCAGGACTATCCCAGCGCAGGGAGCTTTTTCAAGCGGCCGCCGGGGAATTATGCGGGGACCCTGATCGAAAAAGCCGGACTGAGGGGGATTTCTGTAGGGAGCGCCATGGTTTCTATGCTTCATGCAGGATTCATTGTAAATACGGGAGGAGCTACCGCCACAGATATACTGGCATTAATGAAATTGGTACAGGAAAGGGTCTTTGAGCATTCCGGCATTATGTTGGAACCGGAGGTGCGTATAATCGGTGAACAGGACGGATTCGAGGCATGAGCAAATTCGACAGCGATATGACAAGATACCGTATGATATATGATATCCATACTCACACGACATTTTCTCACGGTAAGGGTTCTATTGAGGACAATGTCAAAGCTGCAACCGCAAAAGGCTTGTCTGCCGTAGGAATTGCAGACCACGGCCCGGGGCACATGCTTTACGGGATCGGCAAGAATGTTCTTCCTGTGATGCGGAAAGAGATACAGCGTTTACAGCCTTTATATCCCTCTATCAAAATACTCTTGGGAGTGGAGGCTAATATCATTAATATTTCAGGTAAATTGGACATAACGGATGAGGAAGTATCGGATCTGGATTACATTCTTGCCGGGTATCATTACGGAATACTGGGAGAGCGGCCGGCCTTCGCATTAAAAATGCATATGCTCAATCTGATGGCAGGGAAAAGAGCAAAGCAAGGAAAATCGGGCCTTAAAAAAACAAATACAGGGCTGGTTATAAAGGCGCTCCATGAAAACAGAATAAAGGTTTTGACTCATCCGGGAGACAAAGGCCCCTTTGACCTGATCGCTATAGCAAAGGCATGTGAGGAAACGGGCACGATGATGGAAATCAGCACATGGCATGAAGCGCCGACCATGGATGAACTAAAGAAAATAGTATCCTCCGGCGTAAGGTTCATCATAAGCAGCGACGCTCACTCCCCTCAAAGGGTGGGAACCTTTGCACCGGGTTTTAAGAGAGCTTTGGAAGCCGGAGTGGATCCGGCACGCATCGATAATTTGGAGGAAACATAAGATGGATTTCATCATTGTTACGGGTTTGTCCGGCTCGGGGAAGACCCAGGCAATGAACTGCCTGGAAGATCTGGGCTATTACTGCATAGACAATCTGCCTCCCGCACTGATGAAGAATTTTATCGAGCTGGTCGTACAAGGGAAGGTCAAGGTGCGGAAAGGAGCTTTCGGTATCGATATTCGCGGAGGCGAGTTCTTTGATGACTTGCGAAACGGATTGGAGGATTTGAAAAGAGCCGGGATCCGGTTCAAGGTGCTATTTCTTGAAGCTTCTGACGAAGTATTAATTCGAAGGTATAAAGAAACCAGAAGGATCCATCCCCTGGCACAGAACGGATGCATAACGGACGGTGTGCTCAGGGAAAG
This sequence comes from Bacillota bacterium, assembly GCA_022706625.1. Taxonomy (GTDB): domain Bacteria; phylum Bacillota; class Clostridia; order Peptostreptococcales; family Anaerovoracaceae; genus UBA1426. The sequence goes on from JAKJCD010000020.1 coordinate 8,382, forward strand.
AGAAAAGCTTATAGACATCCGTATGGCCGCAGATTATATTTTAGATACTTCAAGCATGAAAGTGGCGCAGCTGCACGAAGAACTGCGCAATCTGCTGTCCTCCGAGGAGGCAACAGGATTCACGATTACGATACAATCTTTCGGATACAAGAACGGCATTCCACTCGATGCGGATATTGTTTTTGATCTGAGATTCATTCCTAATCCCTATTACCTTTCCAGTTTAAGAAAGCTTACCGGAAACAGCCGTAAAGTCAGGGAATATGTTTTAAGGACCCCTCAGTCAAAGAGTTTTGCGGACAATGCCTACACCCTGATCGAGGAACTGATACCTTTTTATATAAAAGAAGGGAAGTCGCATCTTGTGCTGGCTTTTGGCTGCACCGGCGGTCAGCACAGATCTGTTGCCATGGCCAATTTGTTTACCGAGATGTTCAGAAAAGCAGGGAGGCGTGTATTGACCATTCATAGAGATTTATAATATAATCTAGTCAGGAGCAGGTATTATTTTGAAAAAGGAGTACGTATAATAATGGAAAAATTGATCATTACCGCATGCATTTGCGGTGCGGAAGTAACAAAGGAGCAAAACCCCGCTGTTCCCTATACCATCGAAGAAATAGTCAGAGAAGCAAAATCCGCTTACGATGCCGGAGCTTCTATCATCCACCTGCATGTGCGCTGGGATGACGGAACACCAACTCAGGATACAGGGAGATTCCAGGAGGCAATAGATGCAATCAAAGCCGTCTGCCCCGATGTGATCGTTCAGCCTTCCACGGGAGGGGCCGTGGGGATGACGGATCTTGAACGCCTTGCTTCAACAGATGTGGTACCTACTCCGGAGATGGCTACCTTGGATTGCGGTACAGTGAATTTCGGAGGAGATGAAATTTTCATAAACACCGACAATACCATTATGAACTTTGCCAAAATCATGAAAGAAAAAGGTATAAAACCTGAATTGGAAGTCTTTGACAAGGGCATGATAGATATTGCGCTGAAAGTTGATCGCAAGGGCCTCCTTGTTCACCCGCTGCACTTTGATTTCGTGTTGGGTGTGCAGATGAGCGCCACATTGAGAGATCTGGCCTTCATGGTGGACAGCATCCCGCCCGGATCCACCTGGACCGCTTGCGGGATCGGCAGATACAATTTTGAAATAGCTGCGGGGACTATCATCATGGGCGGACATGTGAGAGTCGGCTTCGAAGACAGTCTATACCTTGAAAGGGGAGTCCTTGCCAAGAGCAACGGCGAGATGGTAGAAAAAGTAGTCAGGCTTGCGAAGTTTTTCGGAAGAGAGATCGCAACTCCGAACGAGGCGAGGAAAATCCTGAGCATCGGAGTATAGGTCATTTAATCGGAGAAGCATATGTCATTTTCGACCGACGTAAAAAACGAGATGGCCCGTGCGGAAGAAGAAAAGAAGTGCTGTATGCTGGCGGAGACCGCTGGTTTTATTCGCATGTGCGGTTCTGTTAAGCTATCGGGAGCCGGCAGGCTGGATTTAATAATTACCACAGAGAATCCGGCTATTGCCAGGCTATTTTTAAAAAGGATCCGGCAATATTTCAAAGTGGGTGCAAATCTTCGCATAGGGCAGAGCAATGTACTAAAAAAGGGTCATGTCTATGAGCTTACCATAGGGGCGGAAGATAATGCCGAGCAGATACTTCGGGAAACAGGGATACTCAGGGTTAGAGAAGGCTGTAACTACCTTCCCGATGACATTTCCTCCGACCTTATTAAAACAAGATGCTGCAAAAAAGCATATCTAAAAGGGACCTTCCTGGGCGCCGGTACCATCAGCCACCCGGAAAGAAGCTATCATATGGAGATCGTATGCAGCAGCGAGACCCTGGCAAACGATCTAAAGAGGTTGATAAACGGCTTCGGTTTTCGTTCAAAGGTGACAACAAGAAAAAACAGCTTCGTGGTATACCTTAAGGAAAGCGAGCAGATAAGTGATTTTCTTGCACTTCTGGGAGCCAACAACCATGTCATGAAATTTGAAAACATCAGGATCGTTAAGGAATTACGAAACAAAACTAACCGTATCGTGAATTGTGAAAATGCCAATTTAGATAAGACTATTGACAGTGCAGCCAGACAAATAGAGAACATCCGACTGATCGAGACAAAAGGAGCATTGTTAAACTTACCGGAAAAGCTGCAAGAAATCGCTCTGCTGCGACTTGAAAATCCGGACAGCTCCCTTGCGGAATTAGGCCAGCTACTTGAGCCGCCGTTGAAGAAATCCGGAGTTAGCCACAGATTTCGTAAAATCGAAGAGATCGCAGGGAAGCTTCGGTAAACAAACGCTTAGCCGAAGGATATGGAAGGAGGGATCCCGGATGTACCTTAAAGCTGCCTATATCGTTCCGCACCCGCCGCTTATAATACCCGGCGTGGGAAGAGGTCAGGAAAAACAAATCAGCAAAACCGTAGAAGCCTATCACTGCATTGCCCGGGATATAGGCAGGCTAAAGCCCGATACTGTGATAGTTATCACTCCACATTCTGTCATGTACCAGGATTATATCCACATTTCGCCGGGAAGCAGCGCTTCGGGCGATTTACGTAGCTTTGGCGATCAAAATACCCATATAAAAGTTGACTATGATACCGAGATGGTAAATATGATAGAGGAACTGGCCGGACGGGCGGGATTGGCTGCCGGTACACTGGGAGAGAGAGATAAAAGGCTTGATCACGGTGTAATTGTCCCTCTTTTTTTTATTGACCAATACTTGGAGAATTACCGATTGGTCAGAATCTCAATCTCGGGCCTCAATTTTATCGACCATTACCGCTTGGGTAAATGCATTACCGAAGCCGCAGAAAAACTCGGCCGCAGTATAGTCATCGCTGCCAGCGGAGACCTTTCGCACCGATTAAAAGAGGAAGGGCCTTACAGCTATGCAGAGGAAGGACCCGCTTTCGACAAGAGCGTCACGGAGGCTATGGCCTGCGGCGATTTTTTAGCATTCATGAAGTTTCGGGAGGATTTCTGCGATGCTGCCGGTGAGTGCGGTTTGAGGGCCTTTATAATAATGGCCGGAGCCCTTGACGGTATGTCGGTGGATCCCGATCTATTGTCCTATGAAGGACCCTTTGGAGTGGGCTATGCGGTGGCTGCATTTCATCCTGCAAAGCCGGAGGATGCCAGACGGTTTGATGTATTGTATTTGGAGGAGGCTGAAACAGAGAGGGAGCTGATCCGTGAGAATGAGGACGACCTTGTAAGCCTTGCCCGGCTGTCCCTTGAAACCTATGTGAAGGAACGAAAATATATAGAACGCCCGCCCGGATTACCTAAGGAACTGATAAAACATAAAGCCGGTGTCTTTGTTTCGCTTAAAAAAGACGGCAGGCTGAGAGGCTGCATCGGGACTATCAGCCCGGTTTCCGAATGTATAGCCGAAGAGATTATAAATAATGCGGTCAGCGCAGGGACAGGCGATCCGAGATTCGATCCGGTGACAGAGGACGAACTCAATGAATTGATTTACAGCGTCGATGTCCTTGGAGAGGCGGAGCCGATAAAATCAATGGACGAGCTGGATGTGCTTCGGTATGGGGTCATTGTCACAAAGGGCAGCAGGCGGGGTTTGCTCCTTCCCAATCTGGAGGGGGTGACAACTCCTGAGCAGCAGGTCGGGATAGCATTGAAAAAAGCAGGTATCTCTCCCGGGGATAATTATAAAATAGAGAGGTTTGAAGTGGTGCGCCATAAATGAGCAAAGGGGTTTTATGCACTGTCTGCCCAAGAGGCTGCATGATCAGCGAAGGGAACTCGGGATTTTGCGGCGGAAGGATTAATCGGAATGGGGAAATCATTGCCGGTAACTACGGCAGGATAACATCCATTGCCCTGGATCCCATCGAGAAGAAGCCTTTAAGAAGGTTTCACCCCGGCAGTTACATCCTGTCGGTGGGGAGCTACGGGTGTAACCTGCGCTGCTCGTTTTGCCAGAACTATAGAATCTCAATGGCGAAACCCCGATCTGAGGTTATGAATATGATGCCCGATGAACTTGCGGCGAGGGCTATTGACTTAGTTTCCCAAGGCAATATCGGCATAGCCTATACTTACAACGAACCACTGATCGGCTATGAGTATGTCAGGGACTGTGCGAGGCTTGCGACTGATTCAGGCATATTGAATGTTGTAGTGACTAACGGATATATCAGCGAAAAACCGCTTTTAGAGCTGCTGCCGCTGATCGATGCATTTAATATAGATCTCAAAAGCTTTTCACCACAGTTCTATATAGATATAGGAGGAGATCTTGAAGTCGTGAAAAACTCCATCCGGCTTGCTAAAGCTCAATGCCATGTGGAAGTGACGACTTTGATCATACCCGGAGAAAACGACAGCGAGGAGGAGATGGGGAAGCTTGCCGAATGGCTGTCATGTTTAGATCCGTCGATTCCGCTCCATATTTCACGCTTCTTTCCGGCATACAGGATGAATGATAAGAATCCCACACCCAAAGAGACCATCAACAGGCTGGCAGGCATCGCCCGTGATTATTTACAGTATGTATACGAGGGAAACATATGATGAAGCATTGACCCGGGGACGCCTGTTGACGGAAAGCGTTTGACGGATTATATTGAAATGGAGCATTAAGAATTTTACATAACTTCCGATATTATGATAAATGATACAGTTTAATCATTCTTAAATATGGGTTTGCAGGAGGATATATGGAGCTTACAACAATTATAGGTATAGTAATAGGTATACTCTCTATAATCGGAGCAATGATATTCAAGCACATCAGCTTTGCGGTTTTCATAAATCCTGCGGCTCTGTTGATAATATTTGTCGGGACTGCCGCGGCTGTTTTAAATGCTTACCCCGGAAAAAACCTTAAAACGCTGGGAGCCTTATTCAAAATACTTTTTACAAAGCAGAAGATGATTACTGAAGTGGAAATCATTGAACTTATGGTCAATTTATCAGCAGTAGCAAAAAAGGACGGACTTTTAGCTTTAGAAGGGAAGGTCGAGGAAATCGAGGATCCTTTTATTAAAAAGGCGGTACGCATGGTCGCCGACGGCACGGAGAAGGATATTATCCAGGAAATTTTAGAAACCGAGATCACGGCAATGGAAAAACGGCACGATATTAATGCGGGTATTTTTGCCTCGGCGGGAATGTATGCGCCGACCCTGGGTGTTTTAGGAGCAGTATTCGGTCTGATAGCCGCCATGTCTTCCATAGACGATACGGATAATATGGCAACGGCTATAGCTGCAGCATTTATCGCGACCATTCTCGGCATCTTTACCGGCTATGTGCTTTGGAGTCCTTTTTCAAAAAAATTAAAGGTTAAGAGTCAGCAGGAGGTAATGTTAAAGAGCATGGTAATCGAAGGGGTGCAGTCGATACAAAGAGGGGATCCTCCTTTCATGCTCAAGGAAAGGCTTTTGGCCGTACTGCCAACAAAGAAACAACAGAAAGTCATCGAAGAGTTAGAGAAAGAAAAAGAGAAAGAATAATAGAAATAGAATAGGAAAGAATATTCGGCATGGCAAAGAAAAAGGTACATATTTCACATGAAGAAGAAAACGGGGAAGCCTGGCTGCTTCCCTATTCCGATTTGATGACGTTGCTGCTGGCGGTTTTTATCGTGTTGTTTGCCGTGAGCCAAATCGATGCTCAAAAGGCGCAAATGATGTCCGACCAGTTCAGCCAGTCCATGATGAATAAAGAATATATCGAGTACCGGGAACAATTGCTGATACAGAATATGACCGAAAGCGAAAAAGAAGAATTTGACGAAATGTCTTCTTTGAAGCAAAAGATCGATGTTAAGATAATGGAAGAGGAAATGCTCGACTTCGTCGATACATACATAGACAGGCGCGGTCTTGTGGTTACCATGAGCAACGCTGTACTTTTCGACCCCGGCAAGGCGGAAGTCAAGGAACAATACCAGGAAGCCATGAAAGGAATAGCCGAGATAATAACTTCAATCGACAATTATGTGCGTATCGAAGGGCATACGGACAATATACCCATGAACTCGCAGCTTTATCCCTCAAACTGGGAGCTTTCCACTGCGAGAGCCATAAGCGTAGTTCGCTTGTTTATTAATATGGCCGGCGCTTCTCCTGAACAATTTCTGGCAGTCGGATATGGTGAATACAGGCCGATTGCAGATAATTCAACAGAGGAAGGGCGGGCTAAGAACAGGCGCATAGACATCATTATCCTCAGTGAGGAGAGCGAGGCGCTGGAAAGACAGAGCATTTAATTAGGAAACGATATAATCGGGGATGAAGCAAAATGCACCCCTCTTTTTCGAAGCAGTGGTGCATCAGTGATCTAAAGTAAAGTTTTATTTCAGGGTGACTTTAACTGAGTAAGTCATACCATCATCCAGGCTGACTGTCAGCAAGTAGGAGCCTACACTTAACCCTTTAGTATTCATGTTAAATATATATTGATTTGAGTCGCATCTGAAGGCATTTCCAGTTGTAGCATTGCTGGTCGAAACCGCCGCAACATGGTTCCCGGGTTTGTTATTTGTCAGTTTGGCATAGGATAGTGTGGCAGCTGCGGTTGATACAAACCCTCCGCTGCTGTCCTTTAAATTAAACTTCACAGGGATCGTACTCCCGGATTTATATACGCCGCTTCCATCATTATTGACAGGCGGAAGGAAGCCTGAGAAAGCATATTTTACTGTAACATTTTGCGTAGCAGCAGCGATATTACCGCTTGTATCCGTTGCTGTCCAGATCACGACAGTAGTACCAATTTTAAATCCGCCCTGGGGGGCATTATTTGTGACATCCTTGAGGAAGAGATCTGTGGCTTCTGCACTGCCGATATCGACAGGGGTCAAGGCTCCCGAAAGAACTGTCTCGATATCGCTTGGAGCGGAAATAACGGGAGGCGTCGTATCAACAACGGTTACGTTTCTTACGGCCTGACTTGCTTTATTGCCCGCTGCGTCAGTAACATCATAGGTTATTGTATACAGGCCTAATTTGAAGGTATCCACGGGATTGCTCACAACGATGCGGTCGGTGATATCTCCGTCAATATCATCCGTCGCTGCTGCTCCTTGATCGATATAGGCTGTTCCGGCTTCAACAGTTATATCCGGGCTTCCTGCCAAAGCAATAATTGGGGCTGTCGTATCTTTGATAACAGGATCCTGAGGATTACCTGGTGCTGTGTATGAGGGCTTAACAGTTACATGGATTATAAAGAAATCAGTGAAATTGTTTTGGAGTCCGGTCAAATCATCCTTGCTCGTGCAGGCAAGGGTTACTCTATAAGAGAAGGTTTTGTTTACATTACTTAAGTTGACCGGAGCGATACCGCTTACCGAAAATGTGTCATAACTCCCGTATGATTCAATAAACCAGCTGTCCTTGCTGAATGTTATACTTGGATCATCTGCGGAGATATTTCCCGAAACCCCGTTGCCAAGGTCAACATGTGCCTGTGAATCATTGCCTTTGATTATCGTAACTCCTGCATTTGGAACAAGCCATTCCCCGCCGGAATCTACGATGAGATTGATCGGTTTTCCGTTATTGGCTTTCAAGATATCAGATTCTGCGGATAAGCTATCATAGGCAAAACCTGAAACAGCTGTGCCCAAGACCACCATAAGGGCTAAAACAATGGTAAATAATCTTTTCATTTTAATATCTCCTTCTATCTTTCTTATGCTAAAGTGATTAAAGTGTTTTATGCTATAATAGTACTCTTTCTTAAGCATATGGTATAATATTCCGTAAAATGGCGTAATGGGTCAAAAGTATACTTTTTGACGAGGAGAATGACATGAATGAAGAAATATTATTAAATATTATTACCGGATTGGATTTCATTGATAACCTGTATGATATCATTCGACTGGTCGATCCGAGAGAAAAAAAAGTATACAGCTATTTTAAGCCTGAAAAACAAATAAGTGAAAACCTCAGTGTATGTTATAACGTTTGGGAGAAGGATAAAATCTGCGAAAACTGCATTTCCATGAGGGCATACAATCAAAATAAGACATTTGTTAAAATTGAAAATACCAACGACAGGATTTACACAGTAGCCGCCGCACCTGTAAACACAGGCGAGAGTATTATGGTCATCGAATTACTTAAGGATATTACCAATGAAGGGATAATAGACATTACCGGTATGGGGAGCGGTGAGATCAGCAAACTGATAAGTCACAGGAACATCCTGATGGTCAAGGATTCCTTGACCAGGATTTATAATGAGCTTTATATTTATGAAAGACTTCCTCACGAATTGCTCAAAGCAAAAGAAAACAGTGAAAACCACAACACGGTTTTATTTCGAATAAAGGTTAAAGATATAGACTCTGTCAATAATGCTTATGGGTACGATGCCGGAGACTTTATTATTAAAGAAATAGCCGAAATAATAAAGAAAATGCCCAAGAATAGAGAGGATTGTGTGTCAAGATATCAAGGCATTGAATTCATACTGGTTATGCAAAATATAAATGAGAATCAGGCTGAACGGATATGCAGGCACCTCGATAAAGATGTCAGCGAATCAGAATTTATATTCAACGGTAAAAATATAGCTGTTGATATAAGCATTGGCTATACAGTTCTTAAAGCAGATCAGACGGTGGGGGAATCGATAGATAATGCCGGTCGAAATCTATATAAAACTAATTATCACATAAAGATTAATATCGGCGATAATAATGAGCTTTTTCAGAAAGCACAGCTTACTCCCCGGGAAAAAGAAGTAGCCCTGTTACTTTTACAGGGAGAAACCAATAGTGACATCGCAAAAATCCTTTACGTGGGTCTTTCGACAGTCAAAAAACACATTTCCTCAATATTCGAAAAAACCAAGGTAAAATCCAGAACAGAATTCATTTCCAAGGTCAGGTCCTGACAATGGGAATAGGCGCCTGGCAATAAACTTAACGCAGGCGCTGCAAAGCTGTACAAACGATATAATAAGGAATGTGAATTTGATGATTTAATAATTTGAATCACAGTTTATGAAGGGATAAGGGATATAGAGTAAATGATTGTTGAGGGAGAAAAGTATGAGGTTGAAATAGTCGACCTTGGAAGCAGCGGTGAAGGGATCGGCAAGGCGGAAGGTATGACAATTTTTGTCAATGATGGAATCCCCGGCGATTTTGTTCTTGTCGAGATCACTCAGTTAAAAAAGAACTACGCAAAGGGCAGACTCATTAAGATATTATCGCCTTCCAAGGCTCGCAGAAAGCCGCCATGCCAGCATGCTGAGGAGTGTGGAGGCTGCAGCCTGCAGGCGATCGACTATGAGGGACAGCTTGCTCTGAAGGAGAAGTGGGTCAAAGACAGCCTGACACGGATAGGAGGCGTTGTTTCTCCGAAAGTTAATGATATCGTCGGGATGGAGAATCCCTGGCGTTATAGGAATAAAGTGCAGTTTTCTTTAAGCGGGATAAACAGTTCCGAGAAGAGGTATCGGAGTTATAAGATCGGGTTTTATAAAAGCATGAGCCATGAGGTCGCAGATTGTGAATCCTGTCTGCTTCAGGCTTTACCCGTTGAGTACATTTCCCGGGCGATAAGGGAGTATATTACAGAAACCGGGATCACGGTGTACGACGAAAAGACAAAAAAGGGAATGCTTCGTCATGTAGTGATAAAGACGGCTTTTGGTACGGGTCAGATCATGGTGGTGTTAGTATCGACTGAGCGGAGGTTGCCGGATGTCAGGCGGCTAATCGACAAAATTCAAGGTGCGTTAGAAAAAGTACAGGATGAGGTCGGGCAAAAAATTAGAGGATATAGTTTTGAAAGCTTAATACTGAATATCAACAAACAAATAAACGGCCCCACTGTTGGTAAGGAAAATATCACTTTGGCCGGTAAAACAACCATCAAAGATAGTTTAATGGGTATGGATTTCGAGATCTCGCCTCTCTCCTTTTATCAAGTCAATCCGGTCCAGACAGAGAAGCTCTATGAAAAGGTAAGGGAATATGCCGCCCTGACCGGCGAAGAAACAGTGATCGATCTCTATTGCGGCGTAGGTACCATAGGACTGCTGCTGGCGCAGGATGCCAAACGAGTGATAGGCATTGAAACCGTTAAAGCAGCAGTAATAGATGCTAACAGGAATGCTACGATAAATGGCATCGTCAATGCGGAATACATCTGCGGCAAAGCAGAAGATGAGCTGCCGAAGCTTTTGGGCCAGGGAGTCCAGTCTGATGTGATCATCCTGGACCCGCCGCGAGCCGGATGCGAACCGGCGCTTTTAAAGGCCGCGGCGACGGCCGGGCCTCAGCGCATAATCTACGTCTCCTGCGACCCGGCCACCCTGGCCCGAGATGTCAAAATCCTGACAGAGTTTGGATATCGGTTCATAGAGGCCCAGCCAGTGGATATGTTTCCGCATACGGGGCACGTTGAGACGGTGGTATTGATGTCAAGGGTGAATAAGTAGGTATAGTAAGAAGCCTGTAAATAAAGGGTTTCAGGGGTTTGAGAGCGAAAATCAGATGAGAAATTATCGTGAAAATATCAGTTCATGGAAACAAGTCCAAAGGCATGATTTTGAACGTGACAGAGCGATTTAGATAACATGGGTTTGCGTGTGGTCGATTTAGATAACATGGGCTTGCAGTGGTCGATTTAGATGTTTTTGAAAAATCCGAGGTTATGTGGCCAGAATGGTTACGCAAATCAATCGTGACTTAAAATAA
>JAKJCD010000210.1 GCA_022706625.1 Bacillota bacterium
AGGAGACCACTGGGAGTTAAACGGAGCAAAGGTATTTATCACGAACGGAGGATATGCCGATGTATTTATCGTTATGGCTATGACGGATAAGAATAAGGGTACAAGAGGAGGGATCAGTTCTTTCATAATCGAAAAAGGTTTTCCGGGGTTTTCAATAGGAAAAACTGAGGATAAGATGGGCATCTGTGCCTCATCGACAACAGAGCTGGTATTCCAAAACTGCATAGTCCCGAAGGAAAACCTTCTTGGGCAGGTAGGAGAAGGCTTTAAGATCGCAATGTCGACTCTGGACGGCGGCCGCATCGGTATCGCCTCCCAGGCTTTGGGGATTGCCCAAGGGGCTTTTGACGTTACGGCGGAATACATGAAATCAAGGAAACAGTTCGGAAAGTCATTAAGCAAGTATCAGGCGCTTCAATTCGAAATGGCTGAAATGAGGACGCGAATCGAGGCGGCAAGGCTGCTTATCTATAATGCTGCCGATATGAAGGACAGGCATTTGAAATACGGGCCTTATTCCGCTATGGCAAAGCTCTTCGCAGCGGAGACCGCTATGCATGTAACAACAAAAGCTGTTCAGTTCCACGGAGGTTACGGCTATACAAAAGACTACCCGGTGGAAAGAATGATGCGGGATGCAAAGATCACGGAAATTTATGAGGGAACTTCCGAGGTACAAAAGATGGTCATAGCCGCAGACGTTTTCAGTAAATAAGCGTAGGGAGGAAGAAAAAATGTCATTTAAGATAATAGTATGCGCAAAGCAAGTTCCCGATACAAATGAGGTGAAGATCGACCCGATCAAGAATACTCTGATAAGGGAAGGCGTCCCCAGCATCTTAAATCACGATGATGCAAACGCCTTGGAGGAAGCATTAAAAATAAAAGACCGGTATAAAGATACGCATATAACCGTCATTACGATGGGACCCCCCCAAGCTAAGGACCTTCTAATAGAGTGCCTGGCCATGGGTGCGGATGAAGGCATATTAGTTTCCGACAGAGCTCTGGGAGGATCCGATACATGGGCCACTTCCAATGCTTTGGCGGCGGCGGTTAAAAAGATCGGGGAATACGACCTTATCTTTGCCGGCAGGCAGGCTATCGACGGAGATACTGCTCAGGTAGGACCACAGCTTGCAGAAAAGCTAAATCTTCCTCAGGTCACCTATGTCAAGGAATTTGCGATGGATGGAAAAGACATTACGGTGAAGAGGGCCCTGGAAGACGGCTATGAGCTGATTAAGCTCAAGCTGCCCTGTGTGCTCACAGCGATCAAGGAACTCAATTCCCCGAGGTATATGTCTGTAGGAGGCATCTATGATGCTGTCGGAAAAGAGATACCGGTTTGGGGAGCTAAAGAGCTTGAGATAGATTTGGATACCGTGGGTCTTGAAGCATCGCCTACGAATGTATTCCGCTCTTTTACCCCGGCTCCGAAGGGAAAGGGAGTAATTATTGAGCGCGACACCGTTGAAGAAACCGCAAAGGTTTTACTTGAAATGCTGCAGGAAAAGTACATTATTGCCTAGGAGGAGGAAATATAAATGGCCATTCAAGTTATAAATGATAAATGCAGAGGGTGCAAGCTATGTGTGAGAGCCTGTCCTTTTGATGCTATCGATATGGTGGGGAAACTGGCTTTTATCAACGAAAAATGTACCGCCTGCGCCCAGTGTGTTGCGGCATGTCCTTTTAATGCCATAGAGCAGACGGCATCGGAGGAAGGATCTGTGGATCTCTCTGCTTATAAGGATGTCTGGGTCTATACGGAACAAAGAGCGGGCAAGCTGATGAACGTGGCTTTGGAGTTGCTGGGGGAGGGCAGCAAGCTTGCAAAAGAAATAGGAGACAGAAAAGTATGTGCCGTTTTAGTCGGGTATGAAACAGATCATCTGATCCCCGAGCTTTACGCATACGGAGCTGATGTGGTATACCAGATAGACTATCCTTTATTAAAGAATTTCACAACCGACGGATATACTAAAGTCATGACGGATGCCATAAAGGAATATAGGCCTGAGATCGTGCTTTTCGGTGCTACCCACATCGGAAGGGACCTGGCGCCCAGAATAGCAGCGAGGCTTGACACCGGCCTGACGGCCGACTGCACCAGGCTGGATGTGAACACAGGCAATTATATCAATTACCTGAAGAAGTATACGACCCTTGATACTGCCGGAATGGATCCGAACTCGGAGGATAAAACCCTGAAGCAAACGCGTCCGGCTTTTGGCGGAAATATCATGGCAACCATTATTTGTCCAAAGACCAGACCGCAGATGGCGACGGTAAGGCCGGGAGTCATGAGCAAGCTTGAAAAAGATGAAACTAGAAAGGGCAAGCTGGTAGAGGTCGTCCACAATCTGAAAAGATCGGATATCCGCACTGAGGTAGTGAACTGGTGTCTCTCACCGATGCGGAAATCATCTGCTCCGGCGGCCGCGGACTTGGGGACCCCTCAGGGTTTGAACTGATCAGGCGGCTTGCGGATACCGTAGGCGGCGTAGTGGGTTCTTCCAGAGCGGCAGTGGATGCGGGATGGATAGATCACTCTCATCAGGTGGGTCAGACAGGGACTACCGTAAAACCGAAAATCTATTTTGCATGCGGGATCTCAGGAGCGATACAGCATCTGGCAGGGATGCAG
>JAKJCD010000211.1 GCA_022706625.1 Bacillota bacterium
CCGTGTCGACGGTGTTATATTAGTATCATCACTGCTCAACAATGATGATTTGAACCGGCTTAAGCAGCAGGGGGTTGCAGTGGTGCTTGTTGGAGAAAATAACGGAAATTCACCGGAGCCAATGGTCCGGATCGACTGCTGTTCCGCTTCGTATCAGGCGGTTTGTCACTTACTAAACTGCGGACATAGAGATATTGCTCTTGTTTATGGAAGAACACCCGTTATGGAGAATAAAAACAAGATAGAAGGTTATATAAAAGCCCTCCGGGAAGCCGGTATCCCGGTGAGAGAGAACTTCCTCATTGAGGAGGAAAACACAATAGAAGGCGGATATGTGGCTACGCGGAAACTGCTGGGGTTGAAAAAACGCCCCAGAGCAATTTTCGCCACATCGGATTTGCTTGCCTTTGGGGTAATAGATGCTCTCAGGGATGAAGAACTTCACATTCCTGAGGAGGTGGCAGTAATGGGATTTGATAATATAAGGATATCAAACCTTATGGTGCCCAAGCTTTCCACGGTAGCGAAACCGCTCCATAAAATGGGCCTTTCGGGAGCCAGATTGTTGCTGGATGTTATCGAGAGCGGCGAGGACGGAGATTTAATCGTGAAAGAAATAATCCTTCAATCCAAATTAAAGATACGAAAATCCTGCGGACATAAAGAGAGAATAAAAGAAATCTTTTAAGGAGGCAGCCATGAAAACCAACTTTTTAGGCTTACCGCTAAAGAGTCCTGTTATCGTAGCCGCCGGGCCCTGGAGCAGGGATGGCGAAAGCATCCGGAGAAGCTTGGCTGCGGGGGTCGGCGCAGTGATCACAGAAACCATTGTCAGCGAACCGATAATAGATGTGAAACCCAGAATTGCCTTTGACGGTTTGGGTGCGCAGAATATCCGTCTTTTTAGTGATGTGCAGATCGAAGGCTGGGAACGGGAAATGGAGATAGCAAAGAGCAACGGGGGCATAGTGATTGCAAATGTATCCGCCCACACGCCTTCTGAATTGGCTTATTTGGCTGTTAAAATGGAGAAATACGGCGCAGACGGTATTGAACTTGGACTTTCAACTCCAATGGGGGTAGATCTCGAGGTCGTGGCTTCCGACCCGGAGGAAGTGTATGAGATGACTCGTTATGTGGTGGAAAACGTAAAAATACCGGTCATGGTCAAGCTTTCTCAAAACGTTACGAACCTTTCCAGGGTGGCAAAAGAGGTTCAGCGGGCAGGCGGCGCCGCAGTGTCGGCTATCAACGCAATCCGCTGTGTGCTGGGGGTCGATATCGATAATATGAAGCCGTTGCTTCCGACTTACGGCGGTTATTCCGGCAAACCGATAAAACCTCTGGGGCTGGCTTCAGTTGCTTCCATAGCCCAGACTGTAGACATACCGATCTGCGGTATCGGAGGGATCGATTCCTATGAAAATGCTTTGGAATACATTATGCTGGGTGCGTCAGCTGTACAGGTGGGCACAGCCCTTATGCTGAAAGGTCGTGACTATGTCCGGGGAATCGTGGAAGAACTTGACAGATGGGGCCAAGAAAACAGAATAGATGATGTGAAAGAAATATGCGGAAAGGCTCTGGAGAAACTAAAATCTTTTGAAGAGATAAAGATCGAGCCGCTGATATCTCATGCCGACAACAGCATAGCATGTTCGGCAGACTGCAATATGTGCATCAATGCCTGCATGTACGGCTCGCTAAGCAGAACTAAGGACGGAGGGATTAAAACAAACTCACAATGCTGCACAGGCTGCGGGCTTTGCACTTTTGTCTGCGAAGCTAATAAAATGAGATTGGACTGGTTATGACTGATCCAGAAACGGCATAAATATAAAACCGGATGCATTACAAAAATAGTTATTCAAATTTTCTATTATTTCGGCCTATTCCCTTGCAAATTATTGGAGAAGTGATAGAATGATCATGTGATGTAACCGGTTACACCGGATAGCAAATCAATTAAGCAATTATTCAATAAGTTAATGAATTGGTGTTTCAGGAAGGAGTGAGATGCGTTGAGTAAGGTAGATAAGAGGAAGTACACCGAGGAGGCAGATTATGGCTTCAATCTCAGAACCGCAAGAGAAGAAGCGATGAGGTG
The DNA here is from genome assembly GCA_022706625.1 of Bacillota bacterium. Taxonomy (GTDB): domain Bacteria; phylum Bacillota; class Clostridia; order Peptostreptococcales; family Anaerovoracaceae; genus UBA1426. The sequence goes on from JAKJCD010000211.1 coordinate 2,108, forward strand.
CCTCCTGTGTATTGACGCCCCCTGCAGCAAAGGCTGCCCTGCCGGAACAGATCCGGGAAGCTTCATCCGTTCCATTCGTTTTAACAATGTGAAGGGCGCAGCAGAGACTATTCGTAAAAATAACGTTTTGGGGGGATCCTGCGCAAGGATATGTCCCTATGACCGGCTATGCGAAGAAGAATGCAGCAGATGCGGTATCGATAAACCCATCCGGATAGGCAGACTTCAGAGGTTCGCTATCGAGCAGGAAAAAGCATTCAAGATGAAGACTTTGGAAGCTCCTAAGAAGAAGAAGCCCTATAAGGTCGCTTGCGTAGGCGCAGGCCCCGCGTCCCTGGCCTGTGCCGCAAAACTGGCTCAGGAAGGTTATCAGGTCACGATATATGAGGCACAGGATAAAGCCGGCGGTGTTTTGACCTACGGAATAGTGCCGAGCCGCCTTCCCGAGTACGTCGTAGAGCAGGATATTAAAACCGTAAAGGATCTGGGAGTAAAATTCGTGTTCAATACAAAGGTTGGAAGAGACGTGGATCTCAATGAGTT